>JADZBF010000410.1 GCA_020852215.1 Lysobacter sp.
ACACCGAAATCTACATCGTCGACAAGCGCATGCGGCCGCTGCCGCCGGGCATCCCCGGCGAACTGCTGATCGGCGGTTCGGGCGTGTCGCAAGGCTATCTGGATCGCCCCGAACTGACCGCCGAGAAATTCGTGGCCGACCCGTTCGGGTCGCGGCCCGATGGTCGTTTGTATCGCACCGGCGATCTGGCGCGTTGGCGTCGCGACGGCCGGCTCGAAGTGGTCGGCCGCATCGATCATCAGGTGAAATTGCGCGGTTATCGCATTGAGCTGGGCGAAATCGAATCGACGCTCGGCGCGCATCCGCAGGTGCGTCAGGCGGTGGTGATCGTCCGCGAAGACCGTCCCGGCGACAAGCGTTTGGTGGCTTATCTCACGCGCGCCGACGGCGTCGCCGAGATCGATCTGCCGTCGCTGCGCGCGCAGGCGCGGCAGCGTTTGCCCGAGTACATGATGCCCTCGGCCATCGTGACTCTGGACGCGATGCCGCTGACGCCGAACGGCAAAGTCGATCGCCGCGCGCTGCCCGCGCCGGATGCCGAAGAAACCGCCGTCGACGCCTACGTCGCGCCGCGCAACGCCGAAGAAGAGACGCTGGCGACGCTGTGGGGCGACATTCTCGGCCGCCCGAAGATCGGCATTCACGACAATTTCTTCGATCTCGGCGGGCATTCGCTGTTGGCCACGCAGTTGGTCGCGCGCATGCAGAAGACGATGGGTGGCGACATCACGTTACGCATGTTGTTCGAGGCGCCGACGATCGCGGAGTTCGCCGATCTGCTGCTGCGTCAGCGCATGCAGAGCGTCGATGCCGACGCGCTGGCCGGCATCTTGCAAGAGTTGGAAGGACTGTCCGAGGAGGACATCCAGAATTTGTTGGCGAGCTGAGGTTTCCGCGGCTGCGCGCCTTCGGGCGCCGTGCCGCGCAGACACCGGTAAGCCGCCAGGAAGAGCGATAGGACTCCGTCACGCGTATGACCGCATCCCCCGACAACCCCGCGATTCCCGGCGCCTTGGCCGAGCGCATGGCCAAATTGACGCCGCAGCAGCGCGAGTTGCTGTTGCGCAACCTCGCGCAGCGCGCGAAGGGTCAGACCGGCGGCGCGAAAGCAGAATCGGCGTGGCCGCGCGCGGGTATCGGGGAGCCGCTGCCCTTGTCTCCGGCGCAGCAGCAGATTTGGGTGTTCGAGCGTTTGCAGCCCGGTACGCCCACCTATCACATCTACGATTTCGTCGAAGTGACCGGTCCGCTGGACCTCGATGCTTTGCGCAACGCCTTCCGTGCGACGATCGCGCTGCGCGACGCGTTGCGCTTGGGGTTCGGCGAAGAGGCGGGACGCCCGTTCCAGATCGTTCGCGAACACGTGGACGCGGACCTGGAATTCGTGGATATCGAAAGCGAATGGCGCGCCGAAGGCGTCGTGGCGCGGGATCGCGCGATCGACCTCGTCTCGATGCGGCCCTTCGATCTTTCCGAACCGCCGCTGATACGTGCCTCGGTGCTGCGTCTGGAGCCGGATCGCCACGTGTTGGTTTTCGCGACGCACCATATCGTGACCGACGCGTGGTCGATCTCGACGCTGCGCAACGATATTTCGAGCGCGTACAACGCGTACCGCGCCGGGCGGACGCCGCAATGGCCCGAGTCCGTGCCGCGATTCGCCGATACGGTGTTGTGGCAACGCACACCGGAACAACAAGAGAGCGTGCGACGTCAATTCGAATATTGGCGCGAAAGGCTCGCCGGCACGTCGGGATTGCTCGATCTGCTGAACGACCGCCCTTATGGCGCGGTCGTCAGCGCGAACGGCGCGCACTACGAGTGGCGCTTGCCGGAAGCGACGATCGCCTTGATCGGCGAACGTTGCCGCAGCGAGAACGTCACCGGATTCATGCTGCATCTCGCGGTTTTCCAAGCGCTGCTGTCGCGCTACTCGGACGATCGCGATATCGTCGTGGGCTCGCCGGTCGCGAATCGGTCGACGCAGGAACTCGAAGCCACCGTCGGTCTGTTCGTCAACAGCATCGCCTTGCGCGAGGACTTCAGCGACGATCCCAGCTTGCGCGATCTGCTGGTGCGCACGCGCGGCCACGCCCTGGATGCGATGGAGAACGCGCTGGCGCCGATGGAGGGCGTGATCGAACAGTTGGGCTTGGAGCGCGCGCCCGGGCGCACACCGTTGTTTCAGGCCATGTTCGTGCTGCAGAACGAGCGCGGCGTCGTCGAACTGTGTTTCGATGGCCTGAATGCAGAGCCGATCGAATCGGTGCTGAGGAACGCACGTTTCGAAATCACCCTTTCGATCATGGTGCGCGAGGACGAAGTGCTGTGCGCGCTGGACTACAGTACCGACTTATTCTTGCCGGAAACCATCGCTCGTTTCGCCGATCACTACAGCGCGCTGTTGCGCGAGGCGATCGAGAATCCGACCGTGCCGCTGTCGCGCTTGCCGATCTTGAGCGCCGAGGAAACCGACGCCTTGCTGACGATGGGCTACGGCGGTCCCGCGGAGGTCGAAACCGACGCGACGCTGTACGGCCTGTTCGCCGCGCAAGCCGCGCGGACGCCGCAGGCCGACGCGCTGGTCGAGCCCGGTCGATGCTTGAGCTACGCCGAAACGTTGGCGCGCGCCAACGGCATCGGCCGCCGCTTGCTTGAAGTCGGCGCGACGCGCGAGGCGATCGTCGCGGTGTTGGCCGACCGTTCCGCCGACGCCGTGCTCGGCGTGCTCGGCGCGCACGCCGCGGGTGCGGCGTACCTGCCGCTGGATCCGACCAGCCCCGACGAGCGCCTGCAATTCCTGCTGCAGGACGCGAATGCGTGCGCCCTGCTGGTGCCTGCGACGCAACGCGCGCGCGCCGAGGCGCTGATGCGCGCACTGCTCGAGCGGAACAGCGATGCGTCGCTCTTGCCGATGATCGCGCTCGACGAGGTGCCGCCGTCGCCCGAAGCGCCTGCGGTCGAACGCCGCGCGAGCGATGCGGCGTACGTCATCTACACCTCCGGTTCCACCGGGCAGCCGAAGGGCGTGCTGGTCGAGCATCGCGGCGCGGTGAATCTGGTGCGCGGGTTCCTCGCGCGTCACGAGTTCGCCGATCAACGCCTGCTGATGATTCCGCCGCTGATCTTCGACGCCTCCGTCGGCGATATTTTCCCGGCCTTGGCCTGCGGTTCGGCCTTGGTGCTGCATCCCAACCCGACCGAGTTGGGCGCCGCGGAACTCGAACGTTTTTGCGATGAGTATCGGGTCACCGCGATCGACGCGCCCGCGGCGTTGTGGCGACGCTGGAGCGAAGGCCTGGCCGCGCGCGGCGCCGGCCCGCATCTGCCGCATCTGCGTTTGATGATGATCGGCGGCGAGAGCGTCCCGATCGAACAAGTGCGGCGTTTCGCCCAAATCACCGAACGGCGCGCGGTGCTGTGCAATCACTACGGCCCTACCGAAGCGTCGGTCTGCGCCGCTTTGCTGCCGACCATCGATGGCGCCGAGTTGGGCGAACGTCCATCGTCGGATTTGCCGATCGGTCGCCCGCTACCTGGTGTGTATCTGTACGTGCTGGATGCGCACGGCGCGCTGTGCCCGAGGGGCGTGGTCGGCGAGCTGTACATCGGTGGCCTCGGCGTGGCGCGCGGGTATCTGGGCGCCTCGGCGCTGACCGACGAACGTTTCGTGCGCGACGCTTCCCTCGGCGTCGACGCGCCGCGCATGTACCGCACGGGCGATCTGGTGCGCTGGAACGTCGACGGCACGCTGCAATTCGTCGGCCGCCGCGATCATCAGATCAAACTGCGCGGCGTGCGCATCGAATTGGGCGAAATTGAAGCAGCGCTGGCCATGGTGCCGGGCGTGCAGATGGCGGCGGTGCTGTTGCGCGAGGATCGTCCCGGCGATAAGCGCCTCGTCGCCTACGTCGTCGCCAATGCGGATACGGATGCGTCGCCGACGTCGATGCGCGCCGGTTTGGCGCAGCGTTTGCCGGACGCGATGATGCCTTCGGCTTACGTGTTTCTCGATGCCATGCCGCTCAACGCCAACGGCAAGATCGATCGCCGCGCTTTGCCGCCGCCGGGCGAGGACGATGCGCGCGAACGCGCCATCGTCGCGCCGCGGACCGCCACCGAAGAGACGGTGCTCGCGGTGTGGCGCGAAGTGCTGGGCCGCGAGTCGCTCAGCACCGACGACGATTTCTTCGCTTCCGGCGGCGATTCGCTCGCCACGTTGCCGCTGGTGTTCAAATTGCATGCCGCGACCGGCGTCGAATTGCCGCTGTCGGAAGTGTTCGCCTCGCCGACGATCGTCGGTCTCGCGCGCACCATCGACCGCTTGCGCGCAGGCGAACAGACCGAAGCCTTGGATCTGCGCAGCAAAGTCGCGTTGCCCGACAGCGTCTCCGCCGCGCATGCCGCGCCGCCGCGCGCGCCGCGCGAAGCGCCGACCTCGGTGCTGCTGACCGGCGCGACCGGCTTCCTCGGGGCGTACATTCTTCGCGAACTGATCGACGCCACCGCGGCGGAGATGGTCTGTCTCGTGCGCGCCGACGATGCCGCCGAAGGCCTGCGCCGCATCCGCCGCAATCTCGAAACCTACAAACTCTGGCGCGACAGCGACGAAGCGCGCTTGCGCCCGGTCTTGGGCGATTTGGCGTCGCCGCGGTTGGGGCTGAGCGAAGCGGAGTTCGCCGCCTTGGCCGAACGCGTGGATGCGATCGTGCATAACGGCGGCCAAGTCAATTTCATCGCGCACTACGGCCATCTCGAAGCGGCGAACGTCGGCGGCACCGCCGAAGTGCTGAAACTGGCGACGATGGGCGCGCTCAAGCCGGTGCAATTGGTGTCGACGCTGGGCGTGTACGTCACCCGCAAACATTCCGGCACGACGGTGCGCGAATCCAGCCCGCCGCCCGATCCGGAAGGCCAATACGGCGGTTACAACCAAAGCAAATGGGTGAGCGAACAACTCGGCTTGCTCGCGCGCTCGCGTGGCGTGCCGGTGGCGATCCATCGCCCCGCGCGCATCACCGGCGACGGTACGACCGGCATCAGCAATGCCGGCGACTATTTCAACGCCTGGATTCGCGGCTGCGCGCAGCTCGGCAAAGCGCCGTACACCCCGGGCGATTTCTTCGATATGACGCCGGTGGATTACGTCGCCAAGACGCTGGTGCGCGCGATGCTCGGCGGCGGCGACGCCAACGGCGATTACCACTATTTCAATCCGCATACGCTGCCGGTGACCGATGCGGTGGCGACGTTGCGCGAGCGCGGCTTCGCGATCGAGGAAGTGCCTTATCCGCAATGGCGACGCGCATTGCTGGACGCGGTGGAGGCCGGCGAAGACAACGCGCTCAAACCGTTCGCCGGCATGTTCCATGAAGCGACCGGCGAGCCGACCGACGAGGCGACTCACGAGGCGACTCACGAGGCGACTCAAGAGGCGACCGAGGAAACCAGCGCCGACGATTGGACGATGCCCACCTTCGATTGCGGCGCCACCGAAGCCGTGGCGGCGCGCTTCGGCATTCGCTGTTTGCCGGCGGATCGTGCGCTATTCGGACGTTACGTCGATTTCCTGCGCGATTGCGGCGCATTGCCCGTGCCCACCGAGGCCTGAGACCGACGATGGACGCGACGATCGATACCAACCGCAAAGGCCTGCGCGATTTCCTGCTGATCTGGTTCGGTCAGTTGGTGTCGGGCGTGGGTTCGCGCCTGACCAGTTTCGCGCTGGGCGTGTGGGTGTACGAGACCACGGGCTCGACCATGCAATTCGCCATGGTCTTCGTCGCGATGGCGGTGCCGGTGATGCTGGTCTCGCCGTTCGCGGGGGCGTTGGTCGATCGCTGGGATCGGCGGCGGATCATGATCGTGTGCGAATCCGTGTCGGCGCTGACCATCGCCGCGCTGGCGCTGTCGGTCGCCACCGGCAATTTGAGCATGTGGCAAATCTACCTCGGCGTCGGTTTGACCGCGATCGCGAACTGTTTCCTGCAGCCCGCTTACGCCGCCAGCGTGCCGCTGCTCGCCGATCGCGACCAATTGGTGCGTCTCAACGGCTTGATCCAGACCGGGCAGGGCTTCGCGTTGGTCGGCGGCCCCGCCTTGGCCGGCATCTTGATGAAATTCTTCGGTCTGGCCAGCGTGCTGTGGGTGGATGCCGCCACCTTCGTCGTCGGCGCCATCTGTATCGCGATCGCGCGCATTCCGCGTCCGCAGCGCAGCGAAGAAGACGTGCCGGACTTGCTGCGCGAAGCCCACGACGGCTGGCGCTATATCGCCGAGCGCCCCGGTCTGTTCGGTCTGCTCTTGCTCAGCGCGGCCAGCAGTTTCGTGTTCGCCATCGCCAGCATCGCGATCACGCCCCTGGTGCTCGCCGTCGCCAACGGCGACAAAGCGCTGCTCGGCTTGCAGATGTCGCTCAGTTGCAGCGGCTTGTTGGTCGGCGGCCTGCTGATCACCTTGTGGGGCGGCCCGCGCCAGAAGATCCACAGCGTCCTGGGGTTCAGCATTTTCAGCGGTTTGATGATCGCGCTGCACGGTGTCGCGCCGTCGCTGACGCTGCTGATCGTCGCCGGTTTTCTCATGTTCCTCAGCATCCCGCCCGCGCAATCGGCGAACTATGCCTTATGGCAAAGCAAGGTCCCGTCGCACTTGCTGGGACGCTGTATGGCGATGCTACGCATGACCGGCGAAGCGGCGCTGCCCTTGGGCTATCTGCTGGCCGGCCCGTTGGCTGAATACGTCTTCGAGCCCGCGATGATGCCCGGTGGCGCCTTGGCGTCCACTATCGGCGCCGTGATCGGCGTCGGCGAAGGGCGTGGCTTGGGGTTGATGTTCATCGTGTTGGGTTTGGCGATGAGCGCGATCGCCGCTGCCGGCTACGCCATGCGGTCGGTGCGCGAGATCGACAGCGCCTTGCCCGATGCGCCCGACGCCGTCGTCACGGCGACGTAGCGAGACGATGCCAGGAACACTCACGAATGACGACACACGCGGAGACGACGATGCGACGAACGGATGGAATGCGAGGCTGGCGACAGGACGGTGCGATTCGCGCCGTGCCTTGCGTCGCGACGCCTCGCGCTGTCCGTTTCCGCCGCCGCCTTGCGTGGTTGCCGATGAACGATGGAAGCGCGGGCGATCGCCGATCGTACCCGTGCGCACGACGGCCGACGGATGGCCGAACGATGCTCGAAGGACGGCGATATGCGTCCGACGACGGCCGCGGACCGATCGGACCGATGTCCGGATCGCGATGCCGAAAACGAAATGCGCACCATGCAGCTCATTCATAGGAAGAACGCAATGAACGCCAACAATCACACCGCGACGGGTTGTCCGGTCTCGACCGAAGCGCACGGCGCCGGTGGGCCGGCGAAAGGCGCGTCGCCGGTCCATTTCGTTCTGCGGCGCGCGTCCGAAGTGGACGCGGCCGCCGAAATCGAATCGCCCTTGGGGTCGACGATCGCCTGGGTGCGTCGGTTTCTGGCGCGCCCGAACCCCGATCTCGGTCGCGCCGGGCCGGTCTGCCCGTTCACGCCGATGGCCTTGGAACTGGACACGATCTGGATGACCGAGATTCAGGATGCCGCGCCCGACCCGCAGCGCATTCAGGACGTGATCGAGGAATGCCGGAAGATCTTCGTCGAAACCGAACCGCGCGAAGGCCCGATGGCGATCAACAAGGTCATCATGGTGGTGTTCTCGGGGCTCGGCGAGGACGCAGCGACGTGGATCGATGCGATGCAAGCCAAACTCAAGCCGAATTTCGTCGATGTCGGCTTGATGCTCGGCGAATTCCATTCGCGCAACGAAACGCCCGGTTTGCGAAACGAGGCCTTCCGTCCGCTGCGCAGCCCGATCCCGATGCTGGTCATCCGGCATATGGTCGAATCGGATTTGCCGTTCCTCAAACGCGAAACCGATAAGCCCGAAGTGCGTATTTCGTATCTGCGTTCGTATCTGCGTCAGTTGGGCACCACCATCCGCCGCAATTACTTCGACCAGGCGGTGGATGCATTGGTCAATGCGGAAATCGAGCAGCGTTCCGCAGCGCAAGGGGGTGCGCGATGAGCCTCGCCGAGACCTCCGCGGCCGCGCCGGCCGCGCACAACGCTCCGACTGCTGCCGCCGTCGGCGGCGGTGCCGGTCGCAACGTCGCCATCGTCGGCGGCGGTTTGGCCGGGTCGCTGCTGGCGCTGGCCTTGTCCGAGCGCGGTTACGAAGTGGATGTGTACGAACGCCGCAGCGACCCGCGCGCGGAAGGCGCCGAAGGCGGGCGTTCGATCAATCTGGGTCTGTCCAAACGCGGCATCCAAGCGCTGACCGAAGTGGGCTTGATCGAAATGATCATGCCGCTGACGGTGGTGATGCGCGGCCGCGTCATCCATGCGATGGACGGCACCACGCGGTTCCAGCCTTACGGAAAAAATCGCGGCGAGGTGTTGTACTCCATCGATCGCAGCGAACTGATCCGCATCCTGCTTGATCGCGCCGAAAAGCAGCCGCATGTGCGCCTGCATTTCGAGCACAAGCTGCAGTCCGTCGACAAAGACGCGCGCACGCTCGAACTGGAAACGCCCGATGGCGCGCGGACGGTGCGGCCGGATTGGGTGATCTGCGCCGACGGCGCGTTCTCGCGCGCGCGCCCGGAAATGCACCGCGGCCTGCGCGCGGATTACCACCAGGAATACCTGGAGTGGGGCTACAAAGAACTGTCGCTCGCCGCCGGCCCGAACGGCGAATCGGTGATCGATCTCACCGCGCTGCACGTGTGGCCGCGCGCGCATTGCCTGTTCGTCTCGCACCCGAACCGCGACGGCTCGCATACGCTGACGCTGTTCCTGCCGCACGAAGGCGAGGACAGCTTCGCGACCACGCAAACGCCCGAGGGCGTGCGCGCGCTGTTCAAGAAATACTTTCCGGACCTGCAGCCGATGCTGCCGTCCTTGGTCGAACAATGGATGGCGCGACCCACCGGCGCCTTGCTCACCACCAAGACCGCGCCGTGGCGGTTCGAGAATTGGATGGTGTTGGTCGGCGATTCCGCGCATGCGGTGTATCCGTTCTACGGCCAGGGCATGAACTCCGCGTTCGAGGACTGCTCCGCGTTGTTGTCGTCGCTGAAATTGCACCCGAACGACCGCTCCGCCGCATTGACCGCCTACGAAAACGCGCGACGCCCGCACACCGACGTGCTGATGGAATTGTCGAAAGCGAACTTCATCGAGCTGCGCCAGAAGGTCAATTCGCCGCTGTTCTTGCTGCGCAAGCGGCTGGATGTGCTGCTCAACCGATTGATGCCGAAATGGTGGTTGCCGATCTACACCATGGTCTCGCACACCACCATGCCGTACGGCGATGCGTTGCTGCGCGCGCGGAAGCAGAACCGGATTCTCGGCGGCGTGGCGGCGGGGCTCGCGTTGGCGGTCGGCGCGGGCGCATGGTGGGCGCTGCGCGGCTGAGCCGCGCGCGCCGCGCCTCATTTTTCCTATCGTCCGCATCGCTTCGCGCCATGTTGTTTCGACCTTTGCTGCCCGAGTCGGTGCGATTGGCGGAGATGCCGCCGGCCGAGGCCGATCCCGCGCATTTGTACCCGGAAGAATTGCGCCACATCGAACGCGCGGTGGAGAAGCGCCGGCGCGAGTTCGCCGCGGGGCGCTTGCTCGCGCGCGAAGCGCTGGCGAGCGCCGGCATCGCCGACGATCTTCGTCTGCGCGCCTTGCTCCCGGAGTCCGACCGCTGCCCGCAATGGCCCGAGGGCGTGGTCGGTTCGATCACGCATTGCGCCAGCCTCTGCGCCGTCGCGGTCGCGCACGCGCACGACTGCGCAGGGCTCGGTTTGGATGTCGAACCCGCGCAGCCGCTGAAGTCCGAATTGCTGCCGCAGATCGTGCGGCCCGAGGAGTTCGAACGTTTCGCTGCGCTGCCCGACGCCGTGCGCGCGCTCGGCGGTATCGCCGCGTTCGCGATGAAAGAAGCGCTGTACAAAGCGATCTATCCGATTCGCCGCCGGTTCCTGGAATTCCACGACGTCGAGATCCTGCGCGTCGGTGGCGTTAGCGATATCGCGCACGCTGCTGCGGATTGGCGTGGCGAATTCGAGGCGATCGTGCGCGTCGAAGGCGCGAGCCCTCCGGAACATCCGCGGATCTTTGGACGTTGTCGCATCGCGCAGGGCCACGTCGCCGCCGCAGTGTTTTTACCGGCCGCGTAAAACCTCGCTCGCAATCGAAAAACGGACGTTTCCGTGCCGTAATCCTGGCGAACGCCGGGATCCAACGCTTGAACGTATTCATCGCAGACTGTAGCGACGATCACAACGACATTCGATACGCGCGCAAATTCTCGTACAACGGTCGGCATGCGGCTGCGACCTCGGCCGCTTCGCCGGACAACGCGGTTTCCCGTGCCCGCCACGGTTCGAAGCCGGTGGAGGCCCACACCGCGTCGTACCAATACGGTGCCCACACGCCGTCGCTCGCGCGCGGACCGGCGGGCCAGCGCAGCATGCGCGGCGTGAAGGCGATGCCGAGTCGCGCGCACAACGCGCGCAGATGCGCTTCGGGCGCGCGCAGGAAATCTCCGGCATCGATCACCGGCGGCGTTTCGCCCGTGCGTTCGCGCAACAACGCGAACAAACGGGCTTGTTGCGGCAGTCCGATGTCGTCGGGCGCTACCGTCGTGCGGGATTTCAGGTACGAGGCCACCACTTCGGCCGGGTCGCGGATCAAGAACACGTTGCGCAGCGCGAGCACCCATTCGATGTCGATGTCCGGCGTCAGATGGTGGCTCATATGCTTTTGGTACCAGATCGCCGCACCTTCGGGCGCGGGGCCGAGCAAGTTCGTCACGACGCGACGCCAATCGGTGTCGCCCGCGGCGATCACTTCGTCGCGACCGGGATGATCCAGTCCGGTGTTCGCCAAATAAGCCGCGTACAGCGGTTCGTCGCTCACCGCACAATCGTCGCGATTCTCCCAAGCGCGCATCATCGCGGTGGAGATATTGCGCGGGCCGCTCCACATCGCGATGCGCAACGGCGCGGCGGCGGCTTCGGCGCTCGTGTCGGCTGCGCTTATGTCAGCAGCGCTCATGCCAGCCATGCTCATGCCAGACGGATCCCCGCGCGGAACGCCACGTCGCGTGCGACCAGATCGCGATACAGCGCCTGCAAACGCGCGGTGACGGGGCCGGGCAGGGTAGCGTCTCCATTCGCGCCGCCGATACGACGACCGTCGATCTCGCGCACCGGCGCCAATCCCGCGAACGTGCCGGTGGTGAACGCTTCGTCGGCGGAATACACCTGGGTCAGACTGAAATTCTTCTCGAAGCAGGGAATC
>JADZBF010000411.1 GCA_020852215.1 Lysobacter sp.
AAGGACAAGAACACGCCCCGCTTGCGGGGAGAAGGACAAGAACACGCCCCGCTTGCGGGGAGAAGGGGGCAACACCCCCGCTGGGAGATTTTGAACAGGCTCTAAGAGCCTGTTCAAAATCGTCGCGAGCGATGGGGATTTCGCGCCGCCCGCAGCGCAGAAAGCGCAGTGTACGTAGCGGTACATGAGCATTTAGAGCAGCGGACGGCGCGAAAGCACCGAGCGCAGCAGGTTTTGAACAGGTTCTAAGAGACGTTCGGATTGCGTTAACCGCATAAGATCGGCCGCATCGGATCGTCGGTTTTGTGAGCGATGTCGCGCCCCGCGCTGACGCGCGCGCGATGTCCGCGTCTACACTCTGCGCGGGGGATCCATCCGTACGACCGGATCGGTGTCCGATGATGCGTTCATTTCTGTCCATCGCTGCGTTTTGCGGCGCCCTCGCGCTCTCCGCTTGCGCGACGCGCCCTCCAGCCGCCGAGCTCGCCCCGGTGCCTGCGGCCAAACCCACGGCAATCGCGAAAAACAATCGCTTCGACATGAGCCAAAACGGTCGCAGGATGAGCGCCGAGGATTTCGATGCCTGGATGAAGGCCCGCGGCATTCGTATCGCGAAAGGCAAGCCGTCGACGAAATCGGCGGCGACTCCCAAGACGCAAAGGAAGCGTTAACCCGATAGATAAACGATGAGCGCGCGCCTCGGGTGCGGCATGCGCGCAGTCGGTCGAACCGAGACGATGCAAGACGATCTGACGCGACCCGTGTCGCGGTCGGTGAATCGGAACATCGTCGCTCTGACAGTATGCGCCGGCTGTCATGGGAGCCGTGCGGCGCGCCGTATATTCATTCGAAAAGGAGAAATGTGTATGAAGACGCAGGACAATGTCGAAACGATAAAGTCTATGGGACGGGTTCCGAAGAATGCCGGAGTGCGCTCCGGCTTCGTGGCGATGATGATGTGTTTGCTGGTCTTTTTCGTCGGCAGCGCGCAAGCCGAGCCAGGTCTTGCGAATCAGTATCTGCAGGTCACCAAGAGTCAATTCACGGCGACGAAGGTTTATCACCAGTTCGGAAGCGGCTATGCGCAGGTGGGAAATGTCCCTCTCGCGAGACAGTACTTTACGGTCGCGAGCATCAATGCCGCACTCACCCGCAACAACGCGATCGCGCTGTCTTCGCAGAACATCGACACGCTCAATCGCGGCTTGTATCGCAATCTCTATTACCAGCAGCAAGCCGTCGCGTATTCCAATATCTTGCAAACCCAAATGCAGGTGCTCGGCTTGCATTTGACGATATTGATTCAGTCGCCCTTGTCGACGAGTTCGCGTATCAACGCCGATATCAGCATCGCGCAGATCAATGTGACGCTGTTGAATCTCGAGCGAGCGATGATGCTGGCGCAAATTTGATCCGGATGGATGCGCCGGTATCTTCGCACCGGCATCTTCGTCGGTTCGCCTCGCCCGGCGAGCCGACGTTTCGAAGACGACGATAGCGTCCTCGTAGAGATCCCCTTCCACCGATTACGCGGCTCATCCGCTGTCGCCGACCGATGCCGCCTTGCGGGCGCGCTGCTTGTGCAGATCGATGCGACGCTCGCGAATTTGCAGCGGGCGATGCTTGTCGCGCAACCTTAAGGCCGGTCCGACGATCGACCCGTCGATGTGTCCTCCGGCTCGCGCCAGCGCGCGAGTCGGCGTTCCAGCAGCGCGGCGACGACCGCGACGGCGCGCGCGTCGTTCGGCCCTTTCGCGTCGTGGCTGACGCCCTTGCCGTGATTGCAACCCGCGCAGGCGATGGCGAGATTGCGCGGGTCGTCGGCGTCGTCGCCTACGCGCGCCGTCAGCGACTTCGCGGCGCGTTTGCCGAACCACGCTTGCGGTACGACATGTTCGAGCGTGGCGTGGCCCAAAGCCTCGCCGTCTTGGCGCACGAGCAGTCGCGAGCGGCAGTGCAGACAGCGCGTTTCCCAGACGCCGTTTTCGAGCCGCGCGTCGGCGTCGCGTTCGAGCGCGCGCAGGAATAGACGCCGCAGAGCGGGGCGCATCGCGGGCGAGAGCCGGGTTCGACGCGAGCCGTCAGGCGCGGATCACGCCCAACTCGCGACCGATGCGCACGAACGCGTCGATGGCGCGATCCAAATGCTCGCGGGTATGCGCGGCGCTCATCTGCGTGCGGATGCGCGCTTGACCTTTCGGCACCACCGGGAAGAAGAAACCGATCGCGTAGACGCCTTCTTCGAGCAGGCGCTCGGCGAAACGCTGCGCCAGCGGCGCGTCGTACAGCATTACCGGACAGATCGGATGCGCGCCGGGTTTGATATCGAAACCCGCGGCGGTCATTTTTTCGCGGAAATAACGGGTATTTTCGACCAGGCGTTCGCGCAGATCGCCCGCGGCGGCCAGCATGTCGAAGGCTTCGATCCCGGCCGCGACGACGTGCGGCGGCAGCGAATTGGAGAACAAATACGGCCGCGAGCGTTGGCGCAGCATTTCGATCACTTCGGCCCGCGCGGTGGTGAAACCGCCCAGCGCGCCGCCCATCGCCGGGCCCAGCGTGCCGGTGAAAATGTCGATCTTGTCCATCACGCCGCGCACCTCCGCCGAGCCGCGGCCGGTGGCGCCGAGAAAGCCAGTGGCGTGGCACTCGTCGATATGCACCAGCGCGCCGTATTTCGCGGCTAGCGCGGTGATTTGGTCGAGCGGCGCGACGAAACCGTCCATCGAGAACACGCCGTCGGTGGAGATCAGAATCGTGCGCGCGCCGTCGGCTTTCGCTTGCTGTAACTGCTTTTCGAGATCGGCCATATCGCAGTTGGCGTAACGATAGCGCTTTGCCTTGCACAGACGTACGCCATCGATGATCGAGGCGTGATTCAGCGCGTCGCTGACGATGGCGTCGTTCTCGTCCAACAGCGGCTCGAACAGACCGCCGTTCGCGTCGAAACAGGCGGCGTAGAGAATGGTGTCTTCGGTGCCGAAGAACGCGGCGATGGTTTTTTCCAGACGCTTATGCAGGTCTTGCGTGCCGCAGATGAAACGCACCGAGGCCATGCCGAAACCGTGGCTGTCGAGCGCTGCTTTGGCCGTCGCGATGATGTCGGGGTGATCGGCGAGGCCGAGATAATTATTGGCGCAGAAATTCAGCACCCTGCGACCGTCGGCGAGCACGATCTCCGCCGATTGCGGGCTGGCGATGATGCGTTCGGACTTGAACAGCCCTTGCGCGCGGATCTGCTCGAGTTCGTCGGCGTAGCGTTGGGTGAGGCGGGCGTCGGTGGTGGGCATGGCGGTGTGCGCGGAGGTCGAGACGCGTAGTGTACGCGGCCGTCCGGCCGGCTTCCTGCGGATGACGCGTCAGGCGCGTCGATGCCGCGACATCGGCGTTCATGCGCAGGGGCGCGAAGAACCGCTGCGCCGAAGCGCAGCCCATGGCGTTACGGCGCGGAATCCCCGGCCGCGGCGCGTTCGGCGAT
The DNA here is from genome assembly GCA_020852215.1 of Lysobacter sp. GTDB lineage: Bacteria > Pseudomonadota > Gammaproteobacteria > Xanthomonadales > Xanthomonadaceae > Lysobacter_I. Next base: position 3,479 of record JADZBF010000411.1, read on the forward strand.
CAATTCGCGCACCAAAGCGACGAGACTGTCTTCGGAGAAGGGTTTGCCCAGCATGCGGGTGACGCCGGCTTGCTCGGCCATCGCCTGGTGTTTTTCGGTCGCGCGGGAGGTGATCATCACCACCGGCAGATCGCGCGTCTCGGTGTGCGTACGCAGATTGCGGGCCACTTCCAGGCCGTTCATGCGCGGCATTTCCAAGTCCACCAGCACCGCATGGGTCGGTTTGGCCTGGATCGCGGCCAGGGCTTCGAAGCCGTCGCGCGCGGTTTCCACTTCGAACCCGGCGTCCTGCATCAATTGTTCCAGCGCGCGGCGCACGCTGAGCGAGTCGTCGGCCACCACCACGCGCGTCGCTACCGGGGCGTCGGCGAGCGTTAGCGCGCCGATGTCCAGCGCGCGCCCTTGCAACGATTGCAGCAACACGTCCACGTCGATCACCGGCGCGAGGCCGCCGTCGCCGAGTTGGGTGACGCCGCGCACCGCCGGAATCGGCGGCAGATACGCGCCGATCGGTTTGACCACAGTGCTGCGGACTTCGTCGATGCTTTGCACCAGCACCACGCTGACGCGTCCGTCGGCATCGCGCACTTGCAGGCCGACGCCGGGGACATCCAGCCACATGCGCGGGTCCGCCGATACGCCATAAAACGTTTCGATCGGCAGCGCCGGCACGCGTTCGTCGCCGAGCATCACCCACAAGCGACCGTCGTGCGCGTCGAAGAGACATTCGCCCGCCGCGAAACTGATCACGCGTTCCACCGAGGAGGCGACCACCGCGCTGACCTGGCGCTGGCCGCGCGCGACGATCACGTTGGCGAGGGTTTGCGTGACTGGCAAACGCAGCGACACGCGCATGCCGATGCCGCGTTCGCTGGTGATCGTCATCGCGCCGCGCAATGCGGCGATGCGTTGGTTCACCACGTCCATGCCGATGCCGCGGCCCGAGACTTCGGTGGCGGCGCTGCGGGTCGAGAATCCCGGCAGCAGAATCATGCGCGTCAACAGGCGTTCGTCGGCGTCTTGCTCGGCGCCGAGCAGACCCGCTTCGATCGCGCGTTCGCGGATCGCGGCGAAGTCCAAACCGGCGCCGTCGTCCTGGATATCGATGGTCGCGGAGTCGCCCTGCAGACCGACGCGCAGCACGATGCGGCCTTCTTCGGGTTTCCCGGCTTCGCGGCGGCGTCCCGGCGATTCGATGCCGTGGTCGATCGCGTTGCGCAACACATGCGCGAGCGGTTCGACCACGCGTTCGAGCAATTCGGCGTCGAGCGGCAGACTTTCGCCGACCAGCTCCAATTGCACCGGCTTCAACACCTGTTTGGACGTCTGGCGCACGATACGCTGCAAACGCGCGGAAACCTGGCTGAAAGGCACCGTGCGCGTGCGCAGCACCGTGCGTTGCAGCTCGCGGTTGAGTTGTTCCTGTTCGCTGCGCAGATCGGCCAGCGCATTCATCGCGCGCTCGATGCGGCGCATGAATTCGGCGCTGTCGGCGTGCGCTTCGAGCAACTGGCGGGAAATCACGTGCAGTTCGTTGTACTGGTCGATTTCCAGCGGGTCGAGATCCGCGCCGGCTTTCTGCGCGGTCGATTGCAGCGCCGCGCCGCGCAGCGCCACCAGGTCGTCGAGGCGCCCCATCAGTTCATGCGTATTGCGCACGCCTTGACGCTGATCGCGATGAAGGCCGCCGAGGCTGTCGAGCTGTCGATCGATTTGGCGCGCGGTCACCAAGCCTTCGCCGGCCAGACGTTGCAGTTCGTCGAGCAGCGCGCTGGGCACGTTGAGGCTTTGAATACCGGACGCGGCCATTCCCGATTGCGGTTCGACCGTCTCAGTACCGACGGAGGTTGCACCGACGACGGCTGCACCGATGGAGGCCGCACCGATAGAGTCTGCGGTCGATACGTCGGCGACCGCGATGTTTTGCGACGCATCCTGCGCGGGTGTCGCAGAAGCGGCTTTCGCGGGCACGGCGTCGGCGCCGTCCATCAGCGCATTCGCGGTGTCGAGCACAGGCTGATAGGTGTCGAGAAAACCGCCCGGTGCGGGACCGCGACCGAGCAAATGGTCGGCGATCTCTTCCACCGTATCGCCGGCGCCGATCAACAGATCCGCGCATTCGGCGTCGAGCAGTTCGGGCCGCTTCGCCAGAACGATCAGAATGTCTTCCAATGCGTGGGTGAGGTTGGCGAGTCCGCGCACGCCCACGGTGTTGGCGTCGCCTTTGAGCGTGT
>JADZBF010000412.1 GCA_020852215.1 Lysobacter sp.
CGAAGACCTCGTCGCCGCGATCGAGCAGGCGATGGCTGAGGGCCGAACCGATGAACCCGGCGGCGCCGGTGACGAGGATGCGCATGGAGTCGCCTTGCGGGAAGCGGGAGCGTCGGGCGGTATTGTCCCGCCGGGGGCGCGGAGAATCCAGCCGATCAGTGAAGGAGGTCTTTTTCGGCGCCGCGCGCGCGAACGACACGCTCCCATATCTCTTCGGAACTCGCGTTGCGCCAGACGCCGTGAAGGGTGCTGCGGAATACCGGGTCGCGCCGCGCTTCGACTTCGATACGGTCGATGAATCGCCAGCCCTTGAACGCGACGAGGTCTTCGAGCAGACCCGCCGCCAAGCATTCCAGCGCCCATTCCGTCGGTCGTCGCGCAATAACTTTGAGGATAAAGCTCCAGACCTCTTCCTCGTGCCCCCGATCGCGAAGATCTCCGGATCGGACAACAGCGTCTCGATGTCACTGCTTTGGTTTTTCGCGGCGGCCTTGGCTTGGGAGAACGCTTCCAACGCATCCGGGTCTTCCGGGGGCCTCTCCTTGTGGTCTTCGATGAACGCATCGACCCACTCGTCGAGCTGTTCCTCGCTGTCGAATGGCCAGGCCATGTTCGTGACTGCGGACGTTACAATCGCCCGTCCACCGCATCCCGCGGCAGCGCGCCCTTCACGTCGAACAGCACGCTGTCGGGTTTGCCGAAGGTGCGGATGCCATCGCCGCCCAGTTCGACGAATTCGCGATGCGCGACGGCCAGAATCGTCGCGTCGTAGGAGTCGCGTTCGGGCGTTTCGGTCAAGGCGATGCCGTATTCCGCTTGCGCCAGGTTCGCATCCACGTAAGGATCGTGGATATCCACATGCGCGCCGTAGCGGCGCAATTCGTCGACGATGTCGATGACGCGGGTGTTGCGTAGGTCCGGGCAGTTTTCCTTGAACGCCAGCCCCAATACCAGCACGCGCGCGCCGGCCACCGGGCGGCCGCGCTGCGCCATCGCCTGCAGCGTGCGCTGCGCGACGTGCTGGCCCATGCCGTCGTTGATGCGGCGGCCGGCCAGAATCACATCCGGGTGGTAGCCGATCTGCTGCGCCTTGTGCGTCAGGTAGTACGGGTCCACACCGATGCAATGGCCGCCGACCAAGCCCGGTTTGAACGGCAAAAAATTCCATTTCGTCGCCGATGCGGCCAGCACGTCCTGGGTGTCGATATCGAGACGATGGAAGATCAGCGCCAATTCGTTGATCAGCGCGATATTCACGTCGCGCTGGATGTTTTCGATCACTTTCGCCGCTTCGGCGACGCGAATGCTCGGCGTTAAGTGGGTGCCGGCGGGCACCACGCTGGCGTACAGACGCTCGACGAAACGCGCGGCCTCCGGCGTGGAGCCGGAGACCACTTTGACGATGTTCTCCAAGCGATGCTGGCGGTCGCCGGGATTGATCCGCTCCGGGCTGTAGCCGGCGAAGAAATCGTGGCCGTAACGCAGGCCGGATGCGCGTTCGACGATCGGCACGCAGATCTCTTCGGTCGCGCCGGGAAACACCGTCGATTCGTAGATCGCGATGCCGCCGGGGCGAATCGCGCGGCCGACCGTGCGGCTGGCCGCTTCCAGCGGCCCCAGATCGGGGCGTTTGTAGGCGTCGATCGGCGTCGGCACCGCGACGACGAAGACATTGCGGTCGGCGAGGGCGCTCTCGTCGTGGGCGAAGCGCAGACGGGCCGCCTCGCGCAATTGCGCCGCGCTCATTTCCAGCGTGCGGTCGTGGCCGTGGCTCAATTCGCCGATGCGCTCGGCGTCGATATCGAAGCCCAAGGTGTCGTAGCGCTGCCCGAAGGCCGCCGCCAACGGCAGGCCGACATAGCCCAGGCCGATCACGGCGATGCGAATCTCGTCTTCTGCGGGCAGTGCGGCGGGCGTATTCGTGGACATCGTGGGGGCGTTCGGCTGCGCGTGCGGGCCGAAACGGCCGCGACGGGGCCTAAGTCTAGCAGCCGCCGTCGAGCCGCCGCCCGGGGCGGGGCGCACCCCGCGAAGTGCGGACCTCTTGCCGGTTCGCGGGCTTTTCTGCGTTAGGCACGATGTCGTCGGTGCGGAAATCGAGGACCGGCGCCGGCTCGCAGGAGCGCGCCGAACGCGACGCAATGCGATCGACGGAGGCGTCCATGCGGGTCATGGTGTGCGGCGGGGCGGGGTACATCGGTAGCCACACCTGTGTCGCTCTCTGCGAACGCGGTCACGATGTCGCGGTCGTCGACAACTTCAGTCACAGCACCCCGGAAGCCCTGCAGCGTTTGGAAGCGCTGATCGGCCGTTCGCTCGACGCGCATTGCGTCGACTTGCGCGACGGCGCGGCGCTCTCGGCCTTGTTCGCGCGGCATCGCTACGATGCGGTGGTGCATTTGGCGGCGCTCAAATCCAGCAGCGATGCGCGCGCGCGGCCGCTGGCGTATTTCGACAACAATATCGCGGGCACCATCGCCTTGCTGCGGACCATGCGCGAAGCGGGCGTCGGCAAACTGGTGCACGGCTCGTCCGCGGCGATCTACGGCGATGCCGCGTCCGGCGCGGTGAGCGAACAGGCGCCGCCGATCTGCGACGATCCGTATGCGCGCGCGGTCGCCTTCGTCGAACAGTTGATCGGCGAGGTCTGCGCGGCCGACCCGGGCTTGCGTGCGATCACCTTGCGTCATTTCGATCCGGTAGGCGCACATCCGTCCGGGCGCATCGGCGATGCCATCGGCTGCGCCGCCAACGATACGCTGCAGGCGATCTGCCAAGTGGCGAGCGGTTTGCGCGAATCCGTACCGATTTACGGCGACGATTGGCCCACCCGCGACGGCACCTGCGCACGCGATTATCTGCATGTGGTGGATGCGGCGCGCGCGTACGCGGACGCGGTGGAAGCGCTGAGCGACGACGCTCGCGAAGCCGAAGATGGGCATGCGGTGTTGAATATCGGTTCGGGCCGAAGCGTCGGCGCGCTCGAGGCGTTGCGTGCGTTCGAGGCCGCCAGCGGTCGGCGGATTCCGTACCGCATCCTGGCGCGTCGCATCGGCGATGTGGCCGAACTCCATGCGGACCCGCAGCATGCGGCGCGTTGGTTGGGGTGGCGCGCCGAATTGGGCGTCGATGCGATTTGCCGCGATGTGTGGCGCTGGCAGTCGATGCGCGCGACGACCCAGACCGATGCGCCCGCTTACGTCGCGGATGCGGCGCCGAAGTGATCGAGCGCCAACACGTCGCTGCGTCCCGGCCGATAGCCGCCCAGCAACGCGCGATGGATGTAGTCGGAAGCCGCGACGCAGGCGTCTTGCATGTTCGCGCCGTGCGCGAGGTTCGCGGCGATCGCGGCCGCCAAGGTGCAGCCGGTGCCATGCGCATTCACCGCGAGCCGCGGGTGGCGGATTTCCCGTACCGTCAGGCCCGCATCGTCGCGCATCGCGAACAGATCCGTCACCTCGTCGCCCGATGCCAAATGCCCGCCTTTCAGCAACACGGCCCACACGCCGAGATTCAATAATTCGACGCAGGCGGCGCGCATTGCATCGAGATCGGCGATGGATTTGCCGAGCAGCAGTTCGGCTTCCGGCAGATTCGGCGTGATGATGTCGGTCATCGGCAGCAAACGTTCGCGCAAGGCGTAGAGAGCGTCGTCGGCGAGCAATTTCGCGCCGGAGGTGGCGATCATCA
>JADZBF010000413.1 GCA_020852215.1 Lysobacter sp.
CATCGATGACGCGCTGATCGCCGGGCTCGCGCCCGATGGCGGTTTGTATGTGCCGGAACGCATCCCCGCACTCGATACGCATGTCCTCGACACGCGCATCGGTGCCGGCACGCTGGCCGAGTCCGCCACTGCGGTGCTGATGCCGTATTTCGTCGAATCGCGTTTGCGCGATGCGCTGCCGACGCTGTGCGCGCGCGCCTACGATTTCGATGCGCCGCTGCGCGCGATGCGACGCGAAGACGCGCACGGCGACGACGCTCGTAGCGGCGATTTCCTGCTCGAACTTTTTCACGGCCCGACCGCGGCGTTCAAAGACTACGCCGCGCGGTTTTTGGCCGAAGCGCTCGGCGCATTGCGCGCGGACGATGCGCCGACGACGACCAGTCTCGTCGCTACCTCCGGCGACACCGGCGCGGCGGTGGCCGGTGCGTTCCATCGTCGGCCCGGGTTCGAGGTGGTGATTCTGTATCCCGACGGCCGCGTCTCGCCGCGTCAGGCGCACGGTTTGGAATGCTGGGGCGATAACGTGCGTACGTTTCGCGTCGCCGGCACCTTCGACGATTGCCAATGCATGGCGAAAACCGCGCTCGCGGATACCGACCTGCGCCGCGCGCGTTCGCTCACCTCCGCGAACAGCATCAGCCTCGGCCGTTTGCTGCCGCAGGTGGCCTACTACGCGCACACCGCCGCCGCGTTTCGCCGCGCGCACGGCGAATCGCTGAATCTGATCGTGCCGACCGGCAATCTCGGCAATGCCGCAGCGGCGTTGCTCGCCAAACGCATGGGATTGCCGATCGGCGAGATCGTGCTCGCGACCAACGCCAACGACGTGCTGCCGCGCTATTTCGACGGCGGCGATTACGCACCGCACGCGACCAAGGCCACACTCGCGAATGCGATGGACGTCGGCGCGCCAAGCAATTTCGAGCGCCTGCGGCATTGGCATCGCGACGACGCCGCATTGCGCGGCGCGCTGCGCGCGCTGTCGGTGAGCGACGACATCATCCGTTCGGCCATCGCCGACGCGCCCACGCGCCACGGCATCGTGCCCTGCCCGCACACCGCCTGCGGCCTGCACGCGCTGCACGGTATTCGCGAGTCCGGCGATACGCGCCAGTGGGCCGTCGTCGCCACCGCGCATCCCGCGAAGTTCGAGACCATCGTCGAACCGCTGGTGGAGCATGCGGTACCGCCACCGCCCGCACTGGCCGAATGCCTCGCGCGCCCCGCGCATGGCGAGACGCTGGCGGCGGACGATGCGGCGCTGCGCGCAAAACTGCTCGCGATGGCGTAGAGCGGAGCGAAGCTCCGCTGGAACTCCTTTGAGCCCACCGCAGGCCTGTCATTGCGCTTTGAGGCGCGGCATCCGAATCAAAAAGCCAAAGCAGCGGAGCTTCGCTCCGCTCTACAAACCCTCGCAAACCCGCGTAGAGCGGAACGAAGCTCCGCTGGCGCAATCGAGGCTTCGCCCGCCCCTCATCCGCCCTTCGGGCACCTTCTCCCCGCATGCGGGGAGAAGGATGGCTGCAAGGTCTTGATGTATTTCTGCTTGCGGTGAGACGGCATCAACTCAAGCCCGCTGCCGTGTTTCCGAGTGCGGGGAAACTGCATCGACGACGACGTGTGGACATTCTTCGCAGTGAAAGATATCGAGCGCGGCCTCTGGCTTTCCTTCTCCCCACGCGTGGAGAGATGGCTGCAACGTCTTGATCTATTTCTGCTTGCGGTGAGAAGGCATCAACTCAAGCGCGCTGACGTGTTTCCGAGTGCGGGGAAACTGCATCGACGACGGCGTGTGGACATTCTTCGCAGTGAAAGATATCGAGCGCGGCCTCTGGCTTTCCTTCTCCCCACGCGTGGGGAGAAGGTGCCCGAAGGGCGGATGAGGGGCGGATCGCGCCCACACACGCAAGCGCACGCTTGCGGCCTCATCCATGCGACGTAGCGCCGGGCGATGGATCGCACGGCGAAATTCGCCATCTCAACCGCACGCAGGGATCGCAACCCGGGCCGCCCGCGGTGGGAGGGGGAGGAAGCCGCAGAGCGGCCCGGATGCGAAAGCGAAATTTCAGATGGTGGTCGGTGCGCGATTCGGGTCGACGCCGGTATCGCCCGAACGGTTTTCCTCGCTGCGGCTTTCATCGGCGCGGCCTTCATCGGCGCGGCTTTTATCGGCAACGCTTTCGTCGCCGCATCGTATGCCGGTGCCTTCTTCGTCGGCGCGCACGCGGAACCACGCGGCGTACAGCGCCGGCAGGAACAACAGCGTGAGCAGGGTCGCGACGATCAAGCCGCCCATGATCGCCACCGCCATCGGGCCGAAGAACACCGAGCGCGAGAGCGGCACCATCGCCAGAATCGCCGCGAGCGCGGTCAGCACGATCGGACGGAAACGGCGCACGGTCGATTCGACGATGGCGGTCCAGCGATCGTGGCCGCTGGCGATGTCCTGCTCGATCTGATCGATCAGGATCACCGAGTTACGCATGATCATGCCCGACAGCGCGATCACGCCCAGCATCGCCACGAAGCCGAACGGCACGCGGAACGCCAACAAAAACAGGGTGACGCCGATCAAACCGAGCGGCGCGGTGGTGAGCACCAAGAACACGCGCGACAGGCTGCGCAACTGCAGCATCAAAAGCGTGATCACCACCAGCAGGAACAAGGGCATGCCCGCGCTGATCGAGTCCTGGCCGCGCGTGGAGTCTTCGACAGCGCCTCCGACTTGGAGCAAATAGCCGTCGGGCAAGGCGGCGCGAATCGCATCGAGCGTCGGATTGATGCGCCCGGTCACGCTCGGCGCGGTGGCGTCGGTGCGAATGTCGGCGCGCACCGTAACCGTCGGCAAGCGGTTATGGCGCCACAGAATGCCGTCTTCCAGCACGTATTCCAGACGCGCGATCTGCATCACCGGCACCGCGCCGCCGTTCGTGGTGGGCACCGCGAGGCTGCCGATGAAATCCAAGCGCGTGCGTTCGTCGTCGGGGCCGCGCAGCAAGATTTCGATCAACTCGTTGCCTTCGCGATATGTGCTGACGTGCAGGCCGGACAGCGAACCGGAGAGGAATCCGGCGAGTTGCTGCGAACTCACGCCCAGCGCGCGCGCGCGCTCCTTGTCGATCACCAGACGCACGACCTTGCTCGGTTCGTCCCAATTGAGATTGACGTTGGTGACATCCGGATTGGCCGCGACTTTCGCTTTCACCTGCGCGGCGATTTCGTGAACGCGTTCGATGTGCTCGCCGGAAATGCGGAACTGCACCGGATAACCGACCGGAGGCCCGTTCTCCAAGCGCGTGACGCGTAACTGCAATTCCGGGAATCGGTAACGCGCATCGGTTATCAGCCAATCGCGCAGCGCTTCGCGGCTCCGGGCATCGCGCGCGCGCACCACGAACTGCGAGAAATTCGCGGCCGGCAATTGCTGATCCAACGGCAGATAGAAGCGCGGCGAGCCGTTGCCGATATAGGCGACGTAATTGTCCACTTCCTTACACCCGGAGAGCATCTTCTCCAACTTCTTCGCCGCGGCTTCGGTGGCCTTGAGCGAGCTGCCTTCGGCCAGTTCCAGGTCGACCAACAACTCGTTGCGCGTGGACGAGGGAAAGAACTGCTGCGGCACGAAGCGGAACAGGACGATGGACAGCGCGAACGCCGCGACGGTGGCACCGATCACCCACCAGCGTCGCGCGATGCACGCACGCACCGCGGCGCGGAAGCGTCGATAGAACGCCGATTGATACGGGTCCTGCGCATGGTCTGCAGTCGCTTGGCCGTCGGCGGACCGCGATCGTCCGCCGGCCAAACGCTCGCGAAGCGCGCGCAACCGCCCGTCCAGCGAACGCGGCGAAGGCGTCGCATGCGGGTCGGGCAGCATTTTTTCGCCCAAATACGGAATGAACAGCACCGCCGCGATCCACGACACCAACAAGGCGATCGTCGTGACTTGGAACAACGCGCGCGTGTACTCGCCGGTGGAGGACGCGGCGGTCGCGATCGGCAAGAAGCCGGCCGCCGTCACCAGAGTGCCGGTGAGCATCGGGAACGCGGTGGTTTCGTAAGCGAACGCGGCGGCCTTGAGTCGACTGAAGCCCTGTTCCATTTTGATCGCCATCATCTCCACCGCGATGATCGCGTCGTCCACCAGCAATCCCAGCGACAAGACCAAGGCGCCCAACGAGATTTTGTGCAGACCGATATTGAAGTAATGCATGACCGCGAAGGTCATCGCCAACACCAACGGAATGCTGACCGCCACCACCAAACCGGTACGCACGCCCAGCGAGAAAAAACTCACCAGCAGCACGATCGCCACCGCCTCGGCCAATGCGCGCACGAACTCGCCGACCGAATCGCGCACCGCCCGAGGCTGGTCGGCGACGCGACCGAGCGTCATTCCGATCGGCAAATGCTGTTGGATCTTCTCGACTTCCGCGTCCAGCGCATCGCCGAGCTTGAGAATGTCGCCGTTCGGTTTCATCGAGACCGCGATACCGACCGCGTCTTGGCTCATGAAGCGCATGCGCGGCGACGCGGGATCGTCGTAGCCGCGACGCACCTCCGCGATATCGCCGAGACGGAACGTGCGATCACCGACGCGAATCGAGAAATCCCGAATCTCCTGCACCGAGGAGAACCCGCCGGTGACGCGCACGCGTACGCGCTCGCCGGAAGTTTCGAAAAATCCGGCCTGCGCCACCGCGTTCTGTTCCCGCAAAGCCTGCTGCACCGCCGGCACAGGAACGCCGAGCGTCGCCAGCTTGGCGTTCGCCAGATCGATCCAGATCTTCTCGTCCTGCAAGCCGATGAATTCGATCTTGGCCACGTTCGGCACGCGCTGCAGTCGCAGCTCGATGCGCTCGGCGTAATTCTTCAGCGTGGCGTAGTCGTAACCCTCGCCGCTCAACGCGTAAATATTGCCGTAGGTATCGCCGAATTCGTCGTCGAAGAACGGGCCGACTGTTCCCTCCGGCAACGTGCCGCGGATATCGCCGATTTTCTTGCGGATGTCGTACCACAATTGCGGCAGGTCGCGCGTCATCAAGTATTCGCGCGAGAACACGATCACCGTCGACACCCCGGGACGCGAGTAGGACACGACCCGTTCGTAGCGCCCGGTCTCCATCACTTCTTTTTCGATACGGTCCGTGACCTCGCGCGCGACTTCGTCCGCGCTGGCGCCGGGCCACACCGTACGGATCACCATCGCTCGGAAGGTGAAGGGCGGGTCTTCGGACTGACCCAGTCGCGTGTACGACCACGCGCCGACCACGGCCAGCACCAACATCATGTAGAAGACGAGCGGGCGATTGGCCAGCGCCCATTCGGAAAGATTGAAGCGGCGCATGCTCAGAATGTCCCGCTATCGAGAGGTGTAGTCGTCGCGCATGCGCTTCCGCCGCCGGTAGGCGCCCGCGCGAGCGGCGCCCGACCCGCATG
>JADZBF010000414.1 GCA_020852215.1 Lysobacter sp.
GACGATGGCCTGGTCCTTCATCGCTGACAGGTGGGCGAGGGTGAGCACGTCCTTGTTGCCGGTGGTGGTGACGTAGATGTCGCCGCGCCCGAGCGTGGATTCGACCGTATTGACCTCGAAGCCTTCCATCGCGGCCTGCAGCGCGTTGATCGGGTCGATTTCGGTCACCACCACGCGCGCACCGTAGGCGCGCAAGCTGTGCGCCGAGCCCTTGCCGACGTCGCCATAACCGCACACCACCGCGACCTTGCCGGCGAGCATCACGTCCATCGCGCGCTTCAAGCCATCGGCCAGCGATTCGCGGCAGCCGTAGAGGTTGTCGAACTTGGATTTTGTGACCGAATCGTTGACGTTGATCGCCGGCACCAAGAGCTTGCCCGCCTCGGCGAGCTGATACAGGCGATGCACGCCGGTGGTGGTTTCTTCGGACACGCCCTTCCAATCCTTGACCACGGTGGTCCAGAAACCGGGGCGTTCCTTGGCGACGCGCTTGAGCAGGTTCTTGATGATCTGCTCTTCGTGCGAGGACGCGGGTTCGTCGACCCACTTCGAGCCCTGTTCCAGCTCATAACCTTTGTGGATCAGCAGGGTGACGTCGCCGCCGTCGTCGACGACCAGTTCCGGGCCCAAGTACTTGTTGGACGCGTCGCCGGGGAAGGTCACGGCGTCGAGGGTGCAGTCCCAATACTCTTCCAGCGTCTCGCCCTTCCACGCGAACACCGGGGTGCCGGTGGCGGCGATGGCGGCGGCGGCGTGGTCCTGGGTCGAGAAGATATTGCACGAGGCCCAGCGCACGTCGGCGCCGATGTCGTTCAGGGTCTCGATCAGCACCGCGGTCTGGATGGTCATGTGCAGCGAGCCGGTGACGCGCACGCCCTTGAGCGGCTTGGTCGCGGCGTATTTCTTGCGGATCGACATCAGACCGGGCATTTCGTGCTCGGCGATTTCGATTTCCTTGCGGCCCCAGTCGGCCAGCGAGATGTCCGCGACCTTGTAATCGTGTTTCGTATCGATGAAAGCGGGGTTGACGACAGCAGCATTCATAAAACTTCTCCGTTGGATCGAGACAACCGCTTTTGAGCGGTGTCGACGTGAACGGGCGCGGTTGCATGGGTGCATCGCCGAGCCTGGCCGTCGGATGCCCCACAAGCGGGGGCCGACGCGACGCGCCATCGAAATGGGGTCGCGGGACGGTCGCAGCGCCCCTCGGCGGGGCAGAGACCCGTCGAACGCCCGGCTGAGACGAGGGGCCCGAAGGGGGCGGCATTGTATCGCTTTCTCCGGATGGAAAGATGAAGCACGCGCTCATCTGGCCGCGGAGCCGAGGCGATTGCGTTTGCTTCCGAGCGTATTCACGGGGAGAGAGGCACCATGGCGCGGGCACGAACACGAGGCGGGGCCGCCGACGCCCCCTGGGCTTTCGAGATTCAGGCTGGACTGGGGCGCAAGAAAACCGCGCGCTTGGCGCCGCCCACGCCCGGCATGCCGGAGCGCCGCCGCCTGCGGGTCTACGCGCAGGACCCGGCCTTGAGCTGCGACGACGGCGCGATCTATACCGTTTCCATCCCGTACGAGCCCCTGCGCCCGGGTCCCGAAGGCGCCTTGCTGGTGGTTGAACCGCTGCCCGCGGAACAACTTTCGCCCGCATTGACGCGTACCGTCGCACGGCGCCGTTCCGCGCCGAAACTCGCGACGCCCGTGGACTTGGACGCTCCGGCGTTGTTGATGGAACAAGGCTTGCCGCCGAGCAGCACCAATCGGCCGTTCATGCAGCAAATGGTCTATGCGGTGTGCATGGAAACCTACGAATGCTTCGTCCGTGCGCTCGGCCGCGACCCCGGCTTCGGCCCGTTGGGCGGCGAAGGCGCGCGCGATGGCCGGCTGCGGGTGCAGGCGATGGCGTTCAGAGAGGCGAACGCTTTCTACGACCGGGAGAACGGCACACTCATGATCGGGTACGAATTCGCGGGCGCGTATGCGCGGCGAAAAGGACAACCCGGATCGGAGGTCTACATCGCGATGTCTCGCGATGTGGTGGCGCATGAAATGACGCATGCGATGTTGGACAGCCTGCGACCGAATTTTCTGCGGCCGACGCATGTGGATGTCGGCGCGTTGCATGAAGGCTTCGCGGATTTGGTCGCATTGCTGATGCGTTTCGCCCAGCAGGAAGTGGTGGAGCGCGCGATCGCGAGCACACAGGGAAGCTTGTTGGACAACCGCCTGATGGAAATCGGCAGGCAGTTCGGATTCGATTTGATCGACGGGAAAAATGCGTTGCGCAGCGCCGCCGCTGCGGATCCGTACGACAAGCGTTTGCCCGACGATCGCCGCTACGCCCGCAATACCGAAGAACACGATCTCGGCGCGGTCTTCCTGTCGGCGATGTTCGATGCGTTTTGCACGGGATTCGAGCGCGCCACGGGAACGGTGCGGCGCGCGTTGATCGCCGAACACGGTCGTCTGCCGCACGAAGGCGTGGTGTGGCTGGCGAAGGAGGCGGTCAAGATCGCCAAGCGGTTCCTGAATATCTCGATTCGCGCCATCGACTACTGTCCGCCTTTGCATTGCACCTTCGGTGAGTATCTGCGCGCGCTGCTGACCGCCGATCGCGATGTGACCGGCGAGGAGGGCGTGCCTTATCGCGAGATCGTGATCGGTTCGTTCCGACGTTTCGGTATCACCGTGCCCGACGTGCCTACGCTGAGCGAAGACAGTTTGCTTTGGAAGTCGCCGCTGAGCGGCAGCATCGTGATGTCCGAGCTGCGATTCCGCACGCTCGGCTTGGATTTCCGCAACGGTCGCTGCGATTGGCCGGACGACGATAACGGCGCGGCGGTTCGCCGCGCGGCGCAAGCGCTCGGACGCACGATCTGCACGCCGCGCTATGCGCACGACTTCGGCCTCGCCGCCCCCGATTCGCGTACGCATGCGCCGACGATTCTGTCGCTGCGCACGCTGCGGCGCATTTCGCCCAAAGACGAGGTCACGTTCGATCTGGTCGCCGAAGTGGTGCAACAGCGACGCGTCGCCGAAGGCTGGTTTCTCGGCGGATCGACCATCGTGATTTCGTCCGAAGGCGAAGTCCGCTATGCCATCGCGAAACACGTCGACAGCGTGCGCCGTCTGGACGCGCAACGACGTTGGCTCAAGCGACAGCCGAAAGACGTACGCGACGCGGCCTGGGACGCCGATTCGCTTGCATCGATGGGGTTGATCGCCGCACAGCATCGGCGGCGGATAAAAGCGATGCGCTAAGAGCTTGTTTAAAATCGTCGCGAGCGATGGGGATTTCGCGCCGCCCGCAGCGCAGAAAGCGCAGTGTACGTAGCGGTATATGAGCATTTCGAGCAGCGGACGGCGCGAAAGCACCGAGCGCAGCAGATTTTAAACAGGCTCTAAGGCTTTCGACGCCCGCTCGTCAGAAACTCACTTGCCTACGGCACTAACGATCACGGCATCGTCGTTCGTCGAAGATGCCTCTGCGCGCTCGCGTGCTTCGTTCACGAGCCCGAGCAGATAGCGATGCCATTCGCGTTCGATCCGATCGACCGGACCGATGCGCTTCTCGAAATTCGCCAGCGTGCCGCCCTCGGCGATCAGGCGTTTGTATGCGTCGGCGTAACGCCCGCCGTCGTAGTGGAACAGGAAGTGGGTGAGACTCCAATACTGCACATAGTATTGATTCACTCGTCCGGCCATCGGCGGCATGCCTTCGCCGGTCAGCAGCGTCTTTAGCGGTACCCAGCGCCCCTGCTCGATGTCCACACGGACGTCTTCGTCGAGCGGGAACGAGGCCAGCCACCAGATCGGATAGGTGTCCGGATCGATCTCGCCCAAACGCAATTCGCCGTTCGCGAATCGGCTGGTGCCGAAGTAGGTCCCAAGCCCCTCGTCGATCCACGGCGCTTTCTTGAAATGCGCGACCTCGGCGTTCAGTTGATGCGTCGCCTCGTGCACCATCCAGTGATAAGGATTCGGCGCGCCATCGACGTAGTAGGCGTGGCACATCGGCGTGAGGTAATAGGCTTCGGCCCAGGGCAGGCTGTGGTTGTAGCGCTGAAATTGCGCGCGATCGCGATACAGCGTGAGTTTCAGTTTTTTGGATCGTCCTTCGAGCGCCTGCTTCGGCAATTGCTCGCGAAAGAACTCGACATATCGATCGTGCAGGCTTTCGATCGCGCCGGCCACTTGTTCGGTCTTCGCCGCGTCGGCGGTGGTGATGATGCGATAGCGGGCGCTGTCGTGGATGCGCGCGTTCGGCGGCGGTGGCGGTTGGCCGCGTTTGCGCGCGGCGACCCGTGCATCGACGAGCGCATTTTGCGACGAGGTGCGCGCGCGATACGACTCAAGCCACCATGCGCGCCAGAACAGGAAGGCGACGACGGCCGCCGCGATCGCGACCATCCAAAGCAGCGATTTGTATTTCGCGAGCGCGGCGAGGTTCATGCGACGAAGGCCCGAGGTCCGTTCGCATCAGAGCATAGGCGTCGCGGCGAAAACAAGCGAGGCGCCCGTAGGCGCCTCGCTCGATCGACGTATCGGGTTCGGCCTGCGCGATCCGCCGCACAGGCCGCGCGCATCACTTGCGCAATTTGCCGGCCTTGCGGTGATTGCGGAAGGCGGCGGGCATCGTGTCGGGGTTGCCCGAATAACGCCATGCCGTCGGGGCGCTGTCGGGCAGCGCGATCTTGGGCATGCCCTTCGTTCCGAGCGCATCGTTGGCCTGCTTCAACGCGCCGTCGCGTAGACCGCCGAAACGCGTTTCCAAATCCTCGAGCCGGCGCTGCAGCACGTCGGTGTACGCGATCAGCGTGTCCGCCGGTTTGCCTTCGTAACCGATCAGGCCGCCGTACAGATTGTCCATATGCTCGCGCAGACGCTCTTCGCCGGTGATCGCGCCGCCTTCCTTGGTTGCGACGATCTCCTTGCGCAGCGTGTCGGCGTCGGCGGACAACGCCGCCAAGCGCTCGCGCAGAGGATCGTTCGCCGGCAATTTGGCGGCAGCCGCATCGGCGCCGCCGCGCACGGCCTGGATCTTGGCGACCAAATCGCTCATCCGCCCGAACATCGCATGCACACGCATCGTCGCGTCGTAGTTGGCTTTGCGTTCCTCGACGGAGAACTTCGCGCGGCGATCCAAACCGACCACGATCTTGTCCTCGTACACGCGGTCGCCCTTGGTCATGCGCACGGTGTAGGTACCCGGGGGCACACGCGGGCCACGGATACTGTTGCCGGCGATCGTTGCGGCCGGCGGCACCACCGGCGGTTTCGCGTTCATCGACCATGCCACACGGTTGATGCCGCGGCGTTTGCTCGCCGGCAGCGTTTCCACCACGTTGCCGCGCTCGTCGATCACTTCCAACTTCAACTTGCCGAACAGGTGACGGGTTTTTTGGTAGTAGGTGACGATCACATCGTTCGAAGCGCTTTGGCCTGCATAACTGGCGCCGCCTTCGGACCAACCGGCGAAGGTGTCGATACGCTGTTGCCGCGGGCGCGAAGGCAGGAACGCCGCGTCCTGGCGCAGCACGTCGGCGGAGAGTGCGCGCAGCGGCGTGAGATCGTCGACGATCCAGATGCCGCGGCCGTGCGTGGCCAGCACCAGATCGTGATCGCGCGGCTGCACCACGACATCGCGCACCGCCACCGCCGGAAAATCGCCGCCTTCGAATTGCGCCCACGTCGCGCCGTCGTCGAGCGAGATCCACAGGCCGAACTCGGTGCCGGCGTACAACAAACCGGGACGCGTCGGATCTTCGCGCAGCACATGCGCATAACCGCGCACGCCCTTGGCTTGTTGCGGCGTCACCAGCGGCGTCCATTTCGCGCCGTAGCCGCTCACCTTGTACAGCATCGGCCCCATTTCGCCGTAGGTGTGGCGATCGAAGGCGACATAGGCCGTACCGGCTTCGTGCGGGCTGGCATCGACGTACGACACCCATGAGTTCGCCGGCGCCTTCGCGCCCGCCACCACGTTCTTCCAGCTCTTGCCGCCGTCGCGCGTGACCTGCACGTTACCGTCGTCGGTGCCGACCCAGATCACGTTGCCGTCGCGCGGCGATTCGCTGATCGAATAGATCGTGGTATGCATTTCCGCCGCGGAATTGTCCACGGTGATGCCGCCGGATTGCTCTTGCTGCTGTTTCTTCGGGTCGTTGGTGGTCAGATCGGGCGAAATGCGATCCCAGGTCTGGCCTTGATTGCGGGTGCGGAACAGATACTGCGCGCCGATGTACAGCGTGCCCTTTTCGTTGGGCGACATGTGAATCGGTGCGTTCCAGTTCCAACGCAGTTTCTCGCCGTCGCTCGCGCGCGGCTGGATATCGCGGCTTTCGTGCGTGCGGCGATTCACGCGACCGATATTGCCGCCTTGGGATTCGGCGTAGAGATAATCCGGATCGGTGGGGTCGGCGAAGGTCCAGAAGCCGTCGCCGCCGTACATGTTTTCCCAACGTTGATTGGTGATGCCGCCGGGATAAGACGAATCGCCGACCCACGAGCTGTTGTCCTGCAGACCGCCGTAGACCTGATACGGATCGCGGTCGTCGACGCTGACGTGATAGAACTGCGAGATCGGCAGGTTATGCGCTTTCCACCAACGCTCGGCGCCGTCTTTCGAGAACCACAGACCGCCGTCGTCGCCGGCGATCACGGTTTTGGGGTCTTGCGGATCGATCCACACATCGTGGAAGTCCGCGTGCGCATTGCCGGTGCCCGAGAAGGTTTTGCCGCCGTCGTAACTTTGGATCAGGTTGAGGTCGGGCTTGAACAGACGATCGGGATTGCTCGGGTCGACGATGAGATTGGCGAAGTAGAACGGGCGCCACACCATCATCTGACTATCGTCGCGACGCTCCCAGGATTTGCCGCCGTCGGCGGAGCGGAACAACGCGCTCTTCACGCCTTCGACGAAGGCGTAGACGATTTTCGAATCCGATGGCGCCACCGCCACTGCGATACGACCGTACGGCTTTCCGGGCAAACCGCCGCCAGTCACTTCGCTCCAGGTCTTCCCGCCGTCGGCGGAACGATACAAACCGCTGCCCGATGGCGCATCCTGACCTTCGCCGCCGGAACGGAAGGTCCAACCCTTGCGCCGGAAATCCCACAGCGAGGCGTACACCACGTCGGGATTCTTCGCATCCAGACTCATGCTGCCGCAGCCGGTGGAGACGTTGCCGCCCTTGAGCACCTGCGTCCAGGTCTTGCCGCCGTCGGCGGTGCGATACACGCCGCGATCGTTCGAGTCGCTCCACAATTTGCCGGTCACGCAGACCAAGGCGGTCTCGCCGTTGCGCGGATCGACCGCGATTTTCACGATGCGCTCGGAGTTGGGCAGGCCGACGTTCTTCCACGATTCGCCGCCGTCGGTCGAGCGATACACGCCGTCGCCGATCGACACCGAATTGCGGGTCCACGCTTCGCCGGTACCGACCCAGATGTTGTCGGCGTTCTTCGGGTCCAGCGCGATCGCGCCGATGGATTGCACCGGTTGCTTGTCGAATTTCGGGCGGAAGGTGGTGCCGCCATCGGTGGACTTCCACACGCCGCCGCTGGCCGCGCCGACGTAAATGGTGAGCGCGCCGTCTTTGCGGCGCACGGCGGCGAGCGCGGAGACGCGGCCGCTCATCGTGGCCGAACCGATGTTGCGGATGCCCAGGCCGGAAACGACGCCGCTGTCGATACGCGGCTCGGCGCCGGGCGCCGTATCGGCGGCCAGCGCGGCCGTGGAGAACGAGAGCGCGACAGCGGCGGCGAGCGCGGTCGGCGCGATGCGGGCGAACGAGGCGCGGCGCGGATTGAAAAATGTCATGGCAGCGTTTCCTCGATCAAGGCTTGGCGGCGGGGAATGCGAACAGCGCGTCGTCTAATGGCGCGTTCAACGTCAATGTCTCGACTTGAAGCGGGCCTTGTTCGAACGGGAAATACA
Organism: Lysobacter sp.; assembly: GCA_020852215.1. Classification (GTDB taxonomy): domain Bacteria; phylum Pseudomonadota; class Gammaproteobacteria; order Xanthomonadales; family Xanthomonadaceae; genus Lysobacter_I. The sequence goes on from JADZBF010000414.1 coordinate 7,937, forward strand.
CGCCGTCGACTTGAACGTATTCGCCGACATCGATGCTGCCGACTTGTTCTTGCCCGCGAACGAATTGGTGGTCCTCGATACGGATTTCGAGGAAGTGGTCCGGATCGAGAAAGACCACTCGGCTATCGCCGTTCTTGAAGGTCACGCGAATCTTGTGCGCATCGGTGCCGTCGATGTCTTCGGTGCCCAGGTATTCGACTTTGCTGCCCTTGGACTGCCAATCCAGCAGCGGCCCGACGATATCGGACGCCAGCACCAACCCTTTGGCGTCGTCGGCGCTGACTTTTTGCGGGTCGCGCCGGCCTTGGAAGGGCTGTATCGCCCAAGCGTCGCCGCCGTCCCAAGCGTTCACTGCGGTCATGCCTTGCAACGAAAGCTCGAAGCGGACCTTGCGGCCATCCACCACGTAGATGTCGTTCTTCGCTTCGATCCCGCCGCCGAACCGCAGCTTGCCGGCGGCGCGCAGGGTGTTCACCGCGCGCAGTTTTTCGACACCGCCGCGCGCCTCCAGATTTTTCGCGATCAGTTCTTCGGCGGTGTAGGTCTTGGCCATCTGCGCGTGCGCGGGCGCCAGCGCAAGAATCGAAACGGGGCCGGCCAAGACGGCCGCAAACAACAAACGACGCAACATGAGCGCTCTCCGACGGCGGGACAGTCGGTGAGACTACCTCTTAAGCCTTTTCCGCGATCAGAGCCGGAAGTCATGCGCCGGCGTTCATTCGCGTCGCGCAGCGGAGACTTCAAGCCTCGCGCAACCACTCCGGCCCGGGCAATTCGCGCACGCCGCGCCGCAGCGTTTCGTTCCATTCGCGCCGGATCGTCTGCAGATAGGGGTCGTCTTCGACGAGGCGTTGCCGCAAACGCGCGCTGTAACTATCGCGGCGATACAGCAGCAGATCCAGCGGCGGGCCCACGGACAGATTCGAGCGCATCGTCGAATCGAACGACACCAGCACGCACTTGCAGGCTTCGGTCCGTGTCGTCTGCGGCGTGATCACGCGGTCCAGGATGGGTTTGCCGAATTTGCTCTCTCCGGTCTGGAAGTAGGGCATTTCCGGCGAACTTTCGATGAAGTTGCCTTCCGAGTAGACCAGGAACAGCCGCGGCGCCTCGCCGGGAAGTTGGCCGCCGACGATGAAGCTGCCGGTGGGATCGATGCCGCTATCGCGCAAATACGCCTCATCGCGCTTGCGGATCTCGCGCAGCGCGTCGCCCACCGTCTGCGCCACTTCGATCATCGAGGTGGCGTGACCGATGCCCGGTCGCCCCCCGGCTTGCGTGGAACGATGTTCGAGCAAGTTCAGCGCGTTCTGCGTCAGCGACAGATTGCCCGCAGAGAGCGCCGCGACCACGTACTCGCCTTCGGACGCGAACACGCGCATTTTTCCGGTGCGACGGATATCGTCGACACCGGCGTTGGTGCGCGAATCGGACGCCAAGATAAGGCCGTGGTCGAGATTCAGGCCGATGCAATACGTCATGAGAGGAAGTGAGCCCGCGCGAATGCCGCGCCGATTTTGCCCGCAAGCGGGGACGGTGGGAAGCGGATCAGGTCGACCGCTGGGACATGACGGGCGCCGAATCGTCCGACGCCATCATGAAATGCCGATGGATCGCCTCGGCCAGACGCACCA
>JADZBF010000415.1 GCA_020852215.1 Lysobacter sp.
ATTCGGTGCCGTGGTAGTGATTGGAAAAGCAGGCGTGCGCCATGACGACTCTCCCCGCGGCTTTCGCCGCTGTATGCGGACAGCCCCGAAGCCGTCGCGGCGCAACGGGGCGGACGGGTTCACGTCGGGTGCGAGCGCGAAACGACGCGTCTCACGCCGAGACCATCGCGACGACGATGCGGCTCGGCGTTACCGCTCGATCGCGCACCGGCATACCCGGTTCAACGCCCACCGCCAGGACTTCCGGTCAAAGTGGAGCCCACTTCCCGCACGGGGTAGGCTCAAGGACTGTCCACAGCCATCGGTAACACGCCATGTTGCGACGCCGCACGCTCCCCGTTCTGCTCTGTCTCGCCTGTTCCTTCCCCATCGCCGCCCTGCCCGCCTTCGCGCAGACGGCCGCACCTGCCGTATCCGCAGACAAGGTCGTCCGCGAAGAAGTGGGCACGCGCATCAGCGAAAACATTCCCGCGATCCCGAAGGAACTGATCGATCGCCTCAACCGCTACCAGAACACGCGCGGCGCGGGCGTCGCCGGTTGGACCCGCGAAGGCTGCCTGCTGATTTCCACGCGCTTCGCCGAAACCTCGCAGGCGCATCGCATTTGCCAGCCGATGGGCATGCGCGAGCAGTTGACGTTCTACGCCGAGCCGCTGGGTTCGCTGACGCCCGCACCGGCGCAAGCGACGCAGGACGGTTTCGTATTCTCCAAGGACAAAGGCGGCGACGAGTTCTCGCAGTTGTATTGGTTCGACAACCGCACGCGCGACATCGCCTTGCTCACCGACGGCAAGCGCACGCAGAACGGCGGCGCGTTGTTTTCGCACGACGGCCGCCTGATGGCCTACCGCAGCACCGCGCGCAACGGCACCGATACCGACGTTTGGGTGCGCGACACCGCCACCGGGCAAGCCCGCGCGGTCGTCGCCGCGGGCGGCAGTTGGGGCGCGATGGACTTCTCGCCCGACGGCAAGAAACTGCTGGTCATCAAAGGCGTGTCGATCGCCGAATCCTATCCGGGCGAAGTCGACCTGGAGACCGGCAAACTGACGATGTTCCCGGTCGACGGCGGCAAGGCTGCGTTCGGCGGTTTCGCCTACGCGGGCGACGGCAAGTCGGCGTATTTCGTCTCCGACGAACCGATCAAGGGGGTCGCGCAGGAATTCCGCACCTTGCGCCATCACGATCCGGCGACGAATGCGGTCACGGTGTTGAGCGGCCGCGTGCCGTGGGATGTGGGCGGCTTCAATCTTTCCGACGACGGCAAGCGTTTGGCTTACGTCACCAACGAAGACGGCGTGAGCAAGTTGCGCGTGCTGAGCGTTCCGGATCATCGTGAATTGCCGTTGCCCGAACTGCCGATCGGCGTGTTCGGCGCCGGCGCGTTCTCGCCCGACGGCTCGCGCATCGCGCTGACGATCAACAGCGCTACGTCGCCCAGCGATGTGTACGTGATCGATATCGACAAGAAAACGTTGACGCCGTGGACGCGCAGCGAAGTCGGCGGTTTGGACGCGTCGAAGTTCGTCGCGCCGACGTTGATCCGTTATCCCACCTTCGACAAGGTCGGCGGCAAGCAACGCACGATTCCGGCGTTCTACTACCGCCCCGCCAACGTGCCGGCCGGGCGCAAACTGCCGGTGGTCATCAATATCCACGGCGGCCCGGAAGGGCAATCGCAGCCGACGTTCAACCCGACCGCGCAGTTCATGGCCAACGAATTGGGCGTCGCGATGCTGATGCCGAACGTGCGCGGCTCCACCGGATACGGCAAAACGTACCTGACGCTGGATAACGCGGAAAAACGCGAGGATTCGGTGAAGGATATCGGCGCGCTGCTGGATTGGATCGCGAAACAGCCGGATCTGGACGCCTCGCGCGTGGGCGTGGTCGGCGGCAGCTACGGCGGCTACATGACGCTGGCCTCGCTGGTGCATTACAGCGACCGCATCCGCGCGGGCGTGGATGTCGTCGGCATCTCGCACTTCGGCACGTTCCTGAAGAACACCGAGAGCTATCGCCGCGATTTGCGCCGCGTCGAATACGGCGACGAGCGCGACCCGAAGATGGCGCAGACCTTCGAAGCGATCTCGCCGTTGAACAACGCGGCCAAGATCAAATCGAAATTGTTCGTCGCGCAGGGCAAAAACGACCCGCGCGTGCCGTGGACCGAAGCCGAGCAGATCGTGAAAGCGGTGCGCGCCAACGGTCAGCCGGTGTGGTACTTGCTGTACACCGACGAAGGCCACGGCTTCCGCAAGAAGAGCAACAACGATTACTTCAACGCGGCGACGATGTTGTTCTGGCAGCAGTATTTGTTGAACTGAGACGCAAGACGCGGCTGAAACGGGACGCGCGCCGCGGCCGATCCAGGCCGCGGAGAAGGCCTGTCGATGCGGGGCGACGCGTAGAGCGTTCGCCTCGCGCCGGCAGGCCTTCGCGCATTAGTCTTCACGTATTCTGCTTCGTGGATTCTGCTTCGTACGTCGGATCTTCGCGCGTCGGATCTTCGCGC
>JADZBF010000416.1 GCA_020852215.1 Lysobacter sp.
TGGCCGCGCTGTTGGTCGGTACGGTGCTGATGATCACGCCGTATACCATCGGCTATGCGGGCTTTTACGATGTCTATCCGTGGTTGACCTTCGCACCGTTCTATTGGCAACTGGCGTTCGGGCCGCTGCTGTATTTCTACGTGCGCCGGCTCGGCGAGGACGCCTCGCCGCCGCGCTGGCGCTGGCATTTCCTGCCCGCCGCGCTGCAGGGCGCTTATTACGGCGTGGCGTTCTCGCTGCCGTTGCCGACCAAGTGGGCCTGGAACGCCGCCGGCCACGAGCCTTACGTCGCACCGCTGCTGAACGCGGCCATCTTGATCTCGCTCTCGGCGTACTGGTGGCGGGCGTTCGGTCGCTATCGGGCCCATCAAGCCTGGCTGGAGGCCAACAGCGCGCGGCGCGAAGAGCTGCATCTGGGCTGGCTGCGCGGGTTTCTGTGGGCGGTGGCGGCGGTGGTCGCGCTCCGCGCCGGGTTTCAGATCGTCGATGGGCTCGTCGCCGATCTCAACTACTTCGACTATTTCCCGTTCTACCTTGCGCTGAGTCTGCTGGTGTATTACCTCGGCATCGAGGGATGGCGGCACGCCGGGATCGCGCTGCCGACGATGTCCACCGCCGCGCACTCGGCCCCGGTCGGCGAGACCGCCCCGACCGCGGACCTCTCGCCGACAACGGAGCGCGACTGGCGCGCGCTGGGCGAACGTTGGTCCGCGCGCGTCGCCGAAGCCGGCTGGTGGCGAGAGCCGGACCTGAATCTGGCCGACCTCGCGCGCCGGTTGGGAACGAATACGCAGTACCTCTCGCGCGCGCTCAATGACGGACTGGGCCTGAGCTTCAGTCAGTTCGTGAATCGGCTGCGGATCGAAGAGGCCAAGCGGCGCCTGAGCGAAGTCCCGCGCGGACGCGATGGCGCGGACATCACCACGATCGCGCTCGAGGTCGGCTTCGGCTCCAAGGCCAGCTTCAATCGCGCGTTTCGCGCGTTGGTCGGCGCGACGCCCAGCGAATACCGAGCGGACTCGCACGGCGCCCCGACCGGCGAATGAACGTCGGCGAGCCGGCGTCGGGGTGCTCAGAGCCAGTTCAAAATCTCAGAAGAGGCATGCGCCGGGCGCATTTCCCGAGCGGATCGGCGGCCCTTCGCCGGTACTTCCTTCATCCCTCTCCCCGCTGTGCGGGGAGAGGGTGGCCAAGGGCCGGGTGAGGGGCGCCTTTCTCGTACGGCTTGATGCGCACGGTCGGAAGCACGCGAATCAAGCGTACCGCCTGCCCCTCATCCGGCGCGGTGCGCCACCTTCTCCCCGCTTGCGGGGAGAAGGGAAAAAGCATGTTCCCCGCTTGCGGGGAGAAGGACAAGAACACGCACCGCTTGCGGGGAGAAGGGGGCGACACCCCGCTGAAGATTTTGAACAGGCTCTCAGAGCGTCGCATTTCTTGAATATTCGCGCGCATATGCGGTTTTGCGTCGCCGCGCGACGGCCGCAGGCGCACTGTGCAGATCCCTTTCGCAGGAGCGTTTTCGATGCCGCCTTTTCCTTCCCCTCGCATCGGCTTTCTTTCGTGCAGTGCCCTCCGCCGCCTGATCGCCGCTTTGCTGTTGGGCTGCGCGCCCCTCGCGAGCGCCGCGCAGGCGACGCCCAGCGCGGCCGTCCCGGGCGCGACGACGCCGATGACGGCCACCGCAGCCGACCGTCTGCAGCCCGCCGCCGGGCTGCGCGCCGATGTCGACACGCTCGAGCAGGCCTACACGCGCCTGCACCCGGGGCTGTATCGCTACAACACACCGCGGCAGATGGCCGGCCATTTCGCCGAATTGCGCAAGACCTTCGACCGCGACCGTTCGCTGGCCGAAGCCTACCTGGCGTTCTCCCGGTTCGCCGCGAAGGTCCGCTGCGGCCATACCTACGCCAACTTCTACAACCAATCCGAGCCGGTGGCGAAGGCGCTGTTCGAATCCCCCGACCGCGTGCCGTTCCAATTCCGCTGGCTCGATCATCGGATGGTGATCACGCGCAATCTGTCGACCGATCCATCGCTGGTGCCGGGCACCGAAGTGCTGGCGATCGAAGGCGTACCGGTGGCCAGGATCCTCGACCGCTTGATGACCGTCGCCCGCGCCGACGGCAGTAACGATGCGAAGCGACGAGCGTACTTGGAGGTAGGCGATGTCGACCGCTACGCCGCGTTCGATATCTATCTGCCGCTGTTTTTCCCGCAGGTGGACGGGACGCACACCCTGCGCGTGCGCTCGCCGCAGGACCGCCGAGCCCGCCGCGTCGATGTACCGGCGCTGAGTTACGCCCAACGCCTGGCGAGCGTGCGCGACGAAGAGGACAAGGACGCACCCGCGTTCGAGTTGCGCTACACCGACACGGGTGTGGCCGTGCTCGACATGCCGGGGTGGGCGCTGTACGACAGCGATTGGGACTGGCGCGGCTTCTTGCAGCGCACGTTCGAGGAACTGGATAGGCGCGGCACGCCCGCGTTGATCCTCGATTTGCGCAGAAACGAAGGCGGCCTGAGCGTGGGCGACGAGATTCTGGGTTATCTCACCGATCGCGAAGTGACCCTGCCGCCCTACCGGCGGCTCGTGCGTTATCGCACGACGCCGACGGCGCTGCGCCCGTATTTGAAAACCTGGGATCCGTCGTTCCACGACTGGGGCCGAGACGCGACCGAAACCGAACACGGCTTCTATCGTTTGCTGCGCGAAGGCGAACATCCCGAGGGCGACACCATCGCGCCGAAAACGCCACGCTATCGCGGCAAGGTCTATGCGCTGGTCGGCGCGACCAACAGTTCGGCCACGTTTGAATTCGCGATGGCCCTGCGCCGCACCGGGCTCGGCAGGCTGGTCGGCCAAACCACCGGCGGCAATCGCCGCGGCATCAACGGCGGCGCGTTCTTCTTCCTGCATTTGCCGAATTCCGGCATCGAATTGGATCTGCCGCTGGTCGGCCAATTTCCCGAGACGCCGCAGCCCGACGCAGGCCTCGAACCCGATCTGCGGGTGACGCCGCGAATCGCCGATATCGCGGCCGGGCGCGACGCGGAACTCGAAGCGGCGCTGGCGGATTTCGCCGCGCATCGGCGGAAGTGAGGGGCGACGGCGGCCGGAGCATCGCCTCGACGCGCGGGATTCGCAGCGGTCGATCCGGCCAACGCGGGCGCCGATGGCCCCGCCACGTTCATGCGCGAAGGTCGATTTGAGCCGTAAGGCGCGAAAGCGTACAATTTCGGTCCTGTTTCCGATTGCCTCGCGCCAGCGACGCCCCACAGGCCGCCCGCCATGCTCCGTGTCACCAAACTCACCGATTACGCCAGCGTCGTGTTGACCGTGCTGGCCGCCGATCCCGAGGCTGTGCTCAGCGCCGCGGCCCTTGCCGAGCGCGCGGGTCTGGAAGTCCCCACCGTCGCAAAAGTCTTGAAACCTTTAGCGCAGGCCGGACTGGTGCGAGCCTTTCGCGGCGTCAACGGCGGCTATCGCCTCGCCCTCGCGCCCAGCGCGATCACCCTGGTCGGGATCGTCGAGGCCATCGAAGGCCCGCTGGCGATGACCGACTGCAGCGTCCACGACGGGCACTGCGGCATCGAACATTCCTGCGGCGCGCGCGCGAATTGGCGCCGCATCAACGATGTGGTCGCCGATGCGCTGCGCAACGTGTCCTTGGCCGACATGCTGATCCCCGCTTCGCCGCTCGCGGCCAGATCGTCCCGCAAAACCATCCCGCTCACGCTCGACGCGAATGGAGGCCGCCCATGACATCGTCCACGTCCACGCTGCACGCGCTCGATTCCGTGTCGATCGACGCCCCGTCGCCAGCGCCCGAACAGAACGCCGAAATTCTCGAGCAACTCGGTCGCCGCTACGCAGCCGGTTTCGTCACCGACATCGAAACCGATACCCTGCCGCCGGGCTTGAACGAGGGCGTGATCCGCTTCCTTTCGGCGAAGAAGGATGAGCCCGAGTGGATGACCGAATGGCGCCTCGCCGCGTACCGGCATTGGTTGACCATGACGCCGCCGCACTGGGCCAAGCTCGACATCGCGCCGATCGATTTCCAGGCCATCAGCTACTACGCCGCGCCGAAAGGCCCGAAATACAA
>JADZBF010000417.1 GCA_020852215.1 Lysobacter sp.
AGCGTTGATCGGCAAGCCGTATTCGTCCGACCAGATTCTCGACACGCTGAAAGCCTATAGCTGACCATGTCGGCGCCTGAGATCGACATCGCAACGCCCGACGTCCAAGCCGCGACCGACGTTGCCCGGATCGCGTTCCGGCCGCATCGAGCGCTGCCCTGGCTGGTTTTGCCGCAGGGGCTCGCGATGCAGGTGTTGATCGAAGCGCATGCCGTGCAGGTGCCGAACACGCGGCCTTGGTTCCGCGGCGTGGTCAGTCAGCGCGGTAACTTGATCCCGGTATTCGATTTGGCCGAGTGGGCCGGATTACCGCCCGAGCGCGCCGAACGGGAACAAATCGCCTCCGTGAATCTCGGCGCGCAAGCCTCCGCATGCGCGCTGGTGTGCAGCGAATCCCCGACCTTGACCCGCGCCTCGAGCGCCGCCGACGCGACATCGCGCCACGGCGCGTCGACGATGCCCGAAGCCGACGCCATCGCGATTCCCGAGGCCTTGGCGCCTTACATCTCGCGGATATTCGAAAGCGATCTGGGCCGGGCGCACGAATTCGACATTCTGCGTTGGATCGCGTACGCGGCGGCGCAAGTGCCGGCGAGCGGCCGCTGACGCAGCGCATCACAATCCCGACAGCAACAGTAACGATAGATTCGGTCACACAGACTTAAGGAATGTTCCGGCATGGCTAACAGTACGATCCCCTTTTTGGGCAGCATCCGCGGTCGACTCGTCGCGGGTACCGCGGCGCTGGCGCTGATTCCGTTGCTGTTGCTCGCCTTGGCATTGGGCTACTACGCCAGCCGCCAATCCGCGTCCGCGCTCGATCAACGCGCCTATGACCAGATGGCGTCGATCCGCGCCGGTAAACAAGAAGAAATCGTCGCTTACTTCGAAAACGTTCGCGACTTGATGCGGACCGTGTCGAACACCGCGGAAGTACGTCAAGCGTTGATCGACACCACCGCCACGCAGCCGCAGATGGTCGCCGGCACCGATTTGGCCCGCGCCAAAGCCGCGCTCTCCGACTATTACCGCAACGATTTCGGCAAGCAGTACCGGATACGCAACCCCGGTCAGAACGCCGATATTTCGAAACTGGTCGAAACGCTGCCGCCGCAGACGCTCGCCGCGCAGTACGCCTACATCGCAGGCAACCCGAATCCTCTGGGCAGGAAGAACGATCTGGATCAAGCGACCGATGGTTCGGCCTACAACGCCGTGCATGCGCGCATTCATCCTTATGCCCGCCGCGCTGTGCAGAACTACGGCCTGTACGACTTCTTCCTCGTCGATGCGCAAACCGGCTTCGTCGTCTACACCTACTTCAAAGAACTGGACTTCGCCACCAATCTGCGCAACGGCCCGTGGGCGCAAGCCGGCCTTGGCCAAGCCTTCTCGAAAGCCGCGGCCGCGAAGGCCCCGGACGACGTGTTCATCACCGACTACGCGACGTATCGGCCGTCCTACGACGATCAGGCGTCGTTCGTCAGCACCCCGATCGTGCAGAACGGCAAGACCATCGGCGTCTTCATCGTGCAGTTGCCGATCGACCGCGTCAACGAAATCATGACCTTCAAAGGCAAATGGAACGACGTGGGTCTCGGCGATTCGGGCGAAACCTATTTGGTCGGCCCGGATAAGGCGCCGCGTTCGATCTCGCGCTTCATGAAAGAAAACAGCAGCGGCTTCGTCGCGTCGATGCGCACGCTGAAATTGCCGACCGCCAAACTGGCGGCGATGGATTCGCGCGATTCCAACGTGGGTTTGATGCAAATCGACACCCAAGGCGTACGACAGGCGCTGGAAGGCAAAATCGGTACCGCCGTGTATCCGGACTATCGCGGCATCGACGTGCTGGGCTCATTCGCTCCGATCGATGTGCTCGGCCTGCGCTGGGCGATCCTCTCGGAAATCGACACGTCCGAATCGAACCGCCCGGTCGTATCGCTGCAGCGAGGCATTTTGTTCGCCGGCTTGGCGACCTTGTTGCTGGTGGGCTTGATCGCGTTGTTCGCCGGTTTGCGTTTGGCGCGCTCGATCAACACGCCGCTGACGCAAGTGCAAGATACGGTGAAGAAAGTGGCCGCAGGCGATCTGGCCGCGCGCACGAATCTGAAATCGACCGACGAAATCGCGCAATTGTCGAACGCGCTCGACACGCTGCTCGACGAAAAGGTGACGGAGCTGGCGCGCGCGCAGTCGGAAAACGAACAGCTCAACAACTCGGTGATCGAGATCATGATGTCGGTGGCGCAGCTCGCGCAGCGCGACCTCAACGTCAAGGTGCCGGTGTCCGAAGACGTGACCGGCGCGGTGTCGGACGCCATCAACATGATGACGTCGTCGACCGCCGGCGCACTGAAGCAGGTCACCACGATTTCGAACCAAGTCTCGGACAGCTCGGGCCGCGTCCGCGAACGCGCCGATACCGTGCTCAAGCTCGCCGACGAAGCCAGCAACCAAGCGAATGCGGCATCGGCCGAATTGAGCGCCACCGCGAACGCGTTGCGCCAGATCGGCGATCAGGCGCAGGGCGCAGGGCGCGAAGCGGAACGCGCATTGACCGCGACCGGCGAGGCGCTGAGCGTGGTGCGCGCGACGGTCGAGGGCATCAACAACTCGCGCGATCAGATTCGCGAGACCGAAAAGCGCGTGAAGCGATTGGCCGAACGCTCGCAGGAAATTTCCTCGGCGGTGAACATCATCGGCCAGATCGCCGAACGCACCTCGGTGTTGGCGCTGAACGCGTCGATGCAGGCGGTGGCGGCCGGCGAGGCGGGCCGCGGTTTCGCGGTGGTGGCGGACGAAGTGAAACGCCTCGCCGAAAACGCCCGCGAAGCGACCCAGCAGATCGCCGGCTTGGTGAGCGCGATCCAATCGGATACCACCGAAACGCTGCAGGCGATGAACGGCACGATCGCGCAGGTCGTGGACATCACCAAACTCGCCGACCGCGCCGGCACGCAGATGAACGATACCCGCGCCGCGACCGAAGCGCTGGTGAACTCGGTGCGCACGATCTCCCAGGCCACGCAAACGCAGGGCGAGGCTTCGCAACGCCTGCTGGCGCGCGCGTACGATCTCATCAGCGCCTCGCAACGCACGCTGGAAGAAATCGAACTGCAGCGCACCGACACCGAACAGTTGACCGAATCGGCCAGCTCGCTGGTGCGCACGGTGTCCGAGTTCAGGCTGCCGGGCTGATCGGCGCGTTCGATGTCGACGGGGATCGCAAGCGACGGAGCCGCAACCGGGCTCGATGAATTCCAGAGCCGTCTGGACACTCTGGTGATGCTGCTGCAGGCGGCGCATCAGGTGTCGGACATGGCCGAGCCCGCGCTGCTGCACGAAATGATCGGCACGCTGCAAGCCAGCGCTGCCGACGCCGGGCTACCGGGCGTGGCCGAACTGCTGCGCAGTTGGAAAGCGGCGCTGCACGATAGACTTCGGGGCGAAACGCCGTTGGCCGGCGACGATCTGCTGCAGACGACGATCTGGTTCATGACGCTGCAGGAACACGTCGCCGGGCGTCTGGACGCCAACGGCCGCGAAATGCTCGCGCAATTGCCCGAAGGCATCCTCTGGTTGCCGCAGCTCTCGCCCGCGCTGGTTCGCGCGATCTTGCGCAAACTCGAATCCACGCCGTCGGCTTCGCTCGCCGCCGATGTCGCGTCGATGGCGCGCACCGATGCCGACACCGCATCGCGGAGCATCGCCGCGGATGCACCGACGGAGGATGCGCCGACGGATGCGCCGACAGACGTGTCGACGAAGAGCGATATCGCCGCTTCCGCCGACGACGGGCGGATCGAGAATGCGCGATCGCAGCCGCCGCACGTCATCGGTAGCCTGGATGTCACGGCCGATCTGCTCGCGCAGTTGCCGCCCGAATTCCTCGCCGCGTTTCCGCCCGGCGCGCTCGACGATCTGCCGCCGGACGTGCTGGAAGCGCTCCTCAGCGAAACCCGATACGGCGGCGACGATATCTTCGCCTCGCCGGGCATCGATTCAGCATCGCAAGCGGCGGCCTTCGCCTTCGACGAAACCGACGCGACCGATACGGGCGATATCCCCGCTTTCGCGGACATCGACGCGAAGACCGATCCGGTACTCGTCGCCAACGACGATCCAAACGCTGAGGCGAACGCCGACGCGGAAGCTGCGTTCGACTTCGGCGATGCGACGACAGATACGCCGCTCGATGCGATAGCCGCCGATCCGCCGAACATGGAAGCGTCCATCGAAGCGGACATCGACGCAAACATCGAAGCTGACACTGACGAGACATCTGACACGACCGCCGCGACGATCGCGACGCACGAAACGACGCTCGCAGAAACCCGCGAAACGCAAACCGCCGCAGCCTTCGCGTTCTCCGCGGACGCGCCGCCGCCGAGCGAAGCCATCGGCGATATCGAAGCGCCGATCGCGGTGATCGATGCCGCGAAGATCGACGACGAACCCGCATTCGCGTTCGACGATATGCCTGCGGTATCCGCGGACGACGCGTCGGTGCCGATTTGGATCGGGCGCGAAGAACTGGATCTCACTCGCCAGGCGATCCTGGAACAAGTGTTGCCGCTCGCGCAGGCGTGGGCGGATACGCCGGACGCCGATGCGAGCGGGCCGATCCTCGATGAGTTGTCGTACCAATGCCAATTGGTCGTCAACGTGATGGAGCTGATCGGCACCCGCACTTTGGCGCAAGGCATGGATGTCGTACGCGTCGGCATCGAAGCGCGCGACCCGGCGGTGACGCCCGAGACCGTGGCGATCTGGTGCAGCGTGTTGCTGGCGACGATCGAAACGCCGAACGCCGAATCGGCGGAGTCTTTAGCCATCGCATCGCTGGACGTGCCGGATTTGGACGAAGCGTGGCGCACGGCCTTGGTCGAAGAGTTCGCGCGCGTGCGCATCGGCCTGGACCCGGCGCTGATCGCGGAACGCAAAACCCAAGCGCTGCCCGAAGACATCGCGCTCGCGCCCGCGGACGACGTGTTGCCCAGCGTGCTGGACGGCATGCTGCGCGAATTGCCGGGTAACGCCACGCGATTCGGCGCATCGGTGCGCGCACTCGCCGAAACCGGCGCGTTCGACGCCATCGACGAAGCGCGTCGCGTCGCGCACACGCTCAAAGGCGACGCCAACACCGTGGGCGTGCGCGGACTCGCCAACCTCACCCACGCATTGGAAGACATTCTGATCGTGCTGGCGAAGCGACCAGAACTGCTCGATGCCGAATGCGCGGATTTGTTGATCGGCGCCGGCGATACCGTGGAAGAGATCGCCGACCATTTGCTCGGTCGCGGTCCCGCACCGGGCGGCTTTCTCGACACCTATCAGCATGTGCTCGACACCGCGAATGCGCTGATGGACGGCGCCGACGCCGTG
>JADZBF010000418.1 GCA_020852215.1 Lysobacter sp.
CAACACCCTGACGCAGCTCGCGCTGGCGATGGGTCTCGCGCTCGCGCTGGGTTTGGCGGTGGGTCGGGTTTGGCCGGCGCTGGCGATCGCCGCGATCGGCGTGCTGATCTGGCACTACTGGAAACTGCGGCAAGTGCTATCACGCTTGACCGCGCGGCAACGTGTTGCCCCGCCGGACGGCGATGGCATTTGGAACGAGCTCGACCGCCTGCTGCATCGCAGCCAGGACGAGTTGCGCGGACGTAACCGGCGTTTGGTGGAGATGCTGCGCGCTTATCGCGCCATCGCCACCGCGCTGCCCGACGGCGTGGTGCTGGTGGATCGCAACAGCCAGCGCATCCAATGGTTCAACGAAGCGGCCACCACATTATTGGGGCTGCAGCACCCGCGCGACCACGGTGCGCCCCTCGGCGAACGGCTGCAGCCGCTGCCGATCGCGCATTGGCTCAGCGGCGGCCGTTATGCCGAACCGCTGCTCGACGTGGTCTCGCCCGCGCGCACGGACCTGCGCCTGAGCCTGCGTTTGATCCCCTATTCCGACGAGTTGTGGCTGCTGGTCGCGCGCGACGTCAGCAAACTCATGCGTCTGGAGCAAATGCGGCGCGATTTCGTCGCCAACGTTTCGCACGAACTGCGCACACCGCTCACGGTCGTCCACGGTTACCTGGATATGCTCGATCCCGCCGAGCAGCCGGAATGGGCGCCGATGTTGACCGAAATGCAGCGTCAATCGCAGCGGATGACGCAGTTGGTCGAAGACCTGCTCACGCTATCGCGACTGGAAGCGCAAGACGCCTTGCCGGAAGAGCACGTCGCGATGACGCCGCTGCTCGCGACGCTCGAACGCGAAGCACGGGCGTTGAGCAAGCAGCGTCATGTCGTCTCGATCGAAGACACGGCGGGGGTCGATCTGTGGGGCTCAGTCAAGGAATTGCATAGCGCGTTCTCGAATTTGGTCAGCAACGCGACCCGCTACACGCCAGCGGGCGGTCGCATCGCGATCCGCTTCGAACGCGACGGCGACGAAGGAGCGACGCTGTCGGTGGAAGACACCGGCTACGGCATTCCCGCGTCGCATCTGCCGCGCATCACCGAACGTTTCTACCGCGTCTCCACCAGCCGCTCGCGCGAAAGCGGCGGCACCGGGCTCGGCCTGTCGATCGTCAAGCACGTGCTGAATCTGCATCAGGCGCGGCTGGAGATCGACAGCGAAGTCGGCCGCGGCAGTCGTTTTTCCTGCCATTTCGGGCGCGAGCGCGTCCGCAGCCGAACCCTGGACGACTTCGACGGCCCGCCCGTCGGCGAAGCGCGTCGCTCTCACGGAACTCTCGCGAATGACCGATAAACGCCGTCCCGCCGCGCGCTCGAACGAAAGCCCGTCGCTGGGCAAAGAGGTCGAGCGCAAGCGCGATCACGATGCATTGCGCGACCCGGCGTTGTATCTCAATCGCGAACTCTCGCAGCTCGATTTCAATTTCCGGGTCCTGGCGCAAGCGCAGGATCCGACGGTGCCGCTGTTGGAACGTCTGCGGTATTTGTGCATTTCCTGCACCAACCTCGACGAATTCTTCGAGATCCGCGCCGCGACCGTGCGCCAAGCGCAGGAATTCGGCGTGCCGCCGGCCGCGGATGGCATTCCGCATCCGCTGTTGCTCAAGCAGATCCACCAGCGCGCCGCGCAATTGGTCGAAGCGCAATACGATTGCTGGAACGATGTGCTGCGCCCGGCCTTGAGCGATGTCGGCGTGCGCGTGCTGCACCGTCAGCATTGGAACGCACGGCACATGCGCTGGCTGCGCGCGTATTTCCGCGACGAAGTGATGCCGGTGCTGTCGCCGCTGGGCCTCGATCCTTCGCATCCGTTCCCGAAAATCCTCAACAAATCGCTGAATATCGTCGTCGTGCTGAAAGGCAAGGACGCGTTCGGGCGCACCGGGCATTTGGCGATCGTGCGCGCGCCCCGCTCGCTGTCCCGGATCATCCAATTGCCGCAGAAAGTCTCCGGCGGCGAACACGATTTCGTATTCCTCTCCGCCGTGCTGTCGGCGTTCGTCGAGGAATTGTTCCCGGGCATGGAAGTCAAGGGCGCGTATCAGTTCCGCGTGACCCGCAATTCCGAACTGATCGTCGACGAAGATGAAGTGGAAAATCTCGCGCTGGCGCTGCGCGACGAACTGGCCGGGCGCGGTTATTTGCGCGCGATGCGCTTGGAAATCGCCTCCGATTGCCCGAAACCGATCGTGCGCACGCTGCTGGAGAATTTCGAACTGCCGGAAAATGCGGTCTATCGCATCAAAGGCCCGGTGAATCTCAATCGCGCGGCGCAAATCTACGACATGGTGCTGCGCCCGGAGTTGAAATTCCCGCCGTACCATCCGCGCCAACTGCCCGAGGTCGAAACCATTTTCGACACCGTCGCGGCGGGCGACATTCTTTTGCACCACCCGTTCGATGCGTTCACGCCGGTGCTGGAACTGATCAAGCAAGCGGCCGAAGACCCGAACGCGCTGGCGATCAAACAGACGCTGTACCGCGCCGGCAAGGATTCGCCGATCGTGGAGCATCTGATCCAAGCCGCCCGCAACGGCAAGGACGTGACGGTGGTGATCGAATTGCGCGCGCGCTTCGATGAAGAAGCGAATCTAAGTTTCGCGGACCGCTTGCAGGAAGCCGGCGTGCAAGTGGTGTACGGCGTGGTCGGCTACAAAACCCACGCCAAGATGCTGCTGATCGTGCGCCGCGAAGGCCGAAAACTGCGCCGCTACACGCACTTGAGCACCGGCAACTACCACGCCGGTACCGCGCGCGCGTACACCGACTGCGGTTTGATCACCGCCGACCCGGACATCGGCGAAGACGTGCATTTGATCTTCCAGCAACTCTCCGGACTCGCCCAGGCGACCAAACTCAAACGACTGCTGCAATCGCCTTTCACGCTGCATCCCGGCGTCATCGCGCGGATCGAACGCGAAGCCAAGCACGCGGGCCAAGGCAAACCCGCGCGTATCGTCGCGAAAATGAACGCGCTGAACGAGCCGCAGGTGATCCGTGCGCTGTACGCCGCCTCGCAGGCGGGCGTGAGCGTCGATCTGATCGTGCGCGGCGCGTGCACGCTACGTCCGGGCATGCCCGGCATTTCCGAGAATATCCGCGTGCGTTCGATCGTCGGACGCTTCCTCGAACACAGCCGCGCGTGGTGGTTCGCGAACGACGGCGCGCCGGAATTGTTCTGCTCCAGCGCGGATTGGTTGGAGCGCAATCTGCTGCGCCGGGTCGAAACCGGCTTTCCGATCCTCGATCCCGCGCTGGCGGACCGCGTGAAGGACGAAGTGCTGGACAACTACCTCGCCGACAACTTCAGCGCCTGGGAACTGCTGTCGGATGGCCGCTACGTGCGGGTCGAGCCGGCCGAAGACGCGATGCCGCATTCCGCGCAATCGGCGCTGCTGGCGAAACTCTGCGGCTGAAGCGCGCGGCACGGCGAAGCGTCGCCGCAAGCGCGCCGCGGTAGACGGCCCGCGCGGCCGGTCTGGGCAGAATCGCGATGGGCGTTTTCTGGTAGTCTGCGCCCTGCCGCGCCGCCCCACCCCGCCACGGATCGCCCGCCTCATGCCCCATACTTCGACGCCCCTGCAGGAAGGCGAGTCGATCGCTGCGATCGACTTGGGCTCGAACAGTTTTCACATGGTCGTCGCGCAGATGGTGCTGGGGCAATTGCGCATCATCGATCGCCTGCGCGAAACCGTGCGCCTCGCCGAAGGCCTGGATGGCCAAGGCGGCTTGAGCGATGCCGCGCGACGCCGCGCATTGGACTGCCTCTCGCGCTTCGGCGAACGCATTCGCGATTTACCCCCGCACCGCGTCCGCGCGATCGCCACCAATACCGTCCGCGCCTTGCGCGAACCGCGCGCGTTTCTCGCTGCCGCGGAGGCTTCGTTGGGACACGCGATCGAAGTGGTGTCCGGCCGCGAAGAAGCGCGTCTGATCTATAACGGCATCGCGCAGGCGCAACCGCCCAGACCGATGCAACGCCGGCTGGTGATCGACATCGGCGGCGGCTCGACCGAATGCATCATCGGCTCGGGCTTCGACACCATCGAACGCGAAAGCCTGCAAGTGGGCTGCGTCGCCAGCACGCGGCGCTTCTTCGCCAACGGAAAATTATCGAAAAAACGTTGGAAAGAAGCGTTGAGCGAAATCGAGGCGGAATTCCAACAATTCGCCGGACTGTATCGCACGCTCGGTTGGCAGGAAGCCATCGGCTCGTCCGGCACCAACAAGGCGATCGGCGATATCTGCGCCGCGATGAAACTCACCAAAGGCGCGGTGACGGACGATGCCCTGCCGATCGTGCGCGACCGCCTGTTGGCGGCCGATAGGATCGAAAACATCGATCTGCCCGGCCTGTCCGACGACCGTCGGCCGATCATCGCCGGCGGCGTACTGGTGCTGGAAGCGGCGTTCGAAACGCTGGGGCTCAAGCGCATGATGGTGAGCAAAGCCGCGATGCGCGAGGGCGTGCTCTACGACATGCTGGGCCGCGGCGGCGCCGACGACCCGCGCGAAATTTCGGTGGATGCGATGATGCAGCGTTACGGCATCGATCGCGCCCAGGCCGCACGCGTGGAAGCGACCGCGATGCGTCTGTTCGAACGCACGGCGGATCGGTGGAATCTCGGCGCCGACGAACAACTCATGCTCGGCTGGGCCGCGCGTTTGCACGAACTCGGCCTCGCCATCGCGCACAGTCAATATCACGTGCACGGCGCCTATGTCATCGAACACTCGGATATCGCAGGCTTTACTCGGCAAGAGCAGTTGTTCCTGGCGGCGCTGGTGCGTAATCATCGTCGCAACGTGTCCAATAAATCGCTGGATGCCCTGCCTGATCGATTGCTCGCCGGCGCTAAGCGCACCGCCGCGTTGTTGAGAATCGCGGTGCTGCTGCATCGCTCGCACGAAGCCGAATCGATTCCGCAACTCGACGTGCGTGTCGTCGGCAACGTGCTGTCGTTGTCGCTGCCGAAATCGTGGTTGGATGCGCGCCCGCTGCTGCGCACCGATCTCGAGCATGAACCGGAAGGCATTGCAGGGCTCGGTGTCGAATTGGTCGTCGATCGCTAATCGTCAATCCCGAGACGCCGACCAAAGCATGCGCTCGGTGAGCGCTATCGATGACTGCGACCAACGCGACTTTTCCGTAAAGCAGTCGCCTTCCAACGAGCAAGCGCGCACGCGGCCCATGACGTGCGTCATGCTTTCGTCACTCTTCGGTCATCGGCTTTTCACCGCGTACGTTCAGTCTTCGCGAAACCGGAGACCGTCATGCGTTACGCCATCGTCAGCGAGACCTACCCGCCGGATGTCAACGGTGTCGCGCTGACCGTACAAAGTCTCGAACGAGGGCTGATCGAGCGCGGCCACGACACAACGGTGATCCGCCCACGACAGCGGGACGAGCGAACAACCGAGCGTCGCGAACACTTGATGCCGAGTCTTCCGCTGCCGCGCTACCCCGGCCTGCGTTTCGGTCTGCCCGCCGCGCGCCGACTCCAAGCGATATGGAGAAGCCAACGCCCGGATGCGATCTATGTGGCCACGGAAGGCCCATTGGGTTGGGCGGCGTTGCGCGCAGCGCGCGCGCTGGGAATCGCGTCGGCCAGCGGCTTCCACACCCGTTTCGACGAATACATGCGCGACTACGGCGTGCCGTTCCTGGGAGGCACTGCGCTGCGCTGGATGCGGCATTTCCATAATCTCGCCGACGCGACGTTGGTACCGACGACAGAGCTTCGCGATTTTCTGAGCGCCAACCGCTTCGCCAACGTCGTGCGTCTGGCGCGCGCGGTCGACACCGAACTGTTCCATCCCGAGCGACGGGACGCCTCATTGCGCACGAAATGGGGACTGGGCGAACAGGATTTGGCCGTGATCCATCTCGGCCGGATCGCTGCGGAGAAGAATCTCGACCTCGCGATCCGAAGTTTTCGCGAGATCAACGCGCGGCATCCGACCGCGCGTTTCGTGTGGGTCGGCGATGGCCCGGAACGCGCGCGGATCGAACGCGAGAACCCGAATTTCGTGTTCTGCGGCATCCAGCGCGGCGAAGCGCTGGCTCGCCATTTCGCCAGTGCGGATCTTTTCCTCTTTCCCAGCCTGTCGGAAACCTACGGCAACGTCACGCTCGAAGCGCTGGCCAGCGGCGTGCCGACGGTCGCGTTCGATTACGGCGCCGCTATCGTCGAGTCGGACGATGCGCGAGCCAACGCGGTCGCATTTATCGGCGAAGCGGTGAAGATCGCTGGCGATGCGGCCCTGCGCGGACGCATGCGCGCTGCCGCGCGCGAGTCGGTAATCGCACTCGAACCGTCGAAGGTCGCCGCAGACTTCGACCGCATTCTCTCCACGCTCGGACACACGAGAAGAACCCATGAACGGCATGCCTCTGCCGCATAGACTGCGCGCGAACGACGCCGATTGGTGCCTGCGCGCGAACGCGCTATGCGCGAGCGACGCGATTCGCCGTTATTTTTCCGTCGTCAGCAAACTTGGCGATGGGCCGCTGTGGTACGCGCTGATCTTCGCGCCGGTCACGCTGCGCGGCGTCGACGGCCTGCTCGCCACGCTGCATTTGGCCGCGATCGGTCTGCTCGCCGTGACGTTGTACAAGACGCTGAAACGCTGGACGCGCCGCCCACGCCCTTGCGCTTCCGACGTGCGTATCCGCGCCTGGGTGGCGCCCCTGGACGAGTTCAGCTTTCCCTCCGGTCATACCTTGCATGCAGTCGCTTTCAGCATCGTCGCCATCGGCTACGCGCCGATGTTGGCCTGGGCACTCGTGCCGTTCGCGCTCAGCGTCGCCGCTTCGCGCGTCGTTCTTGGTCTGCATTATCCCAGTGATGTTCTTGCGGCTACCGGCATCGGCACGGCGCTTGCGCTCGGTTCGTTCTGGCTGCGCGATCTGATGGTCGCTGCATTTTGAACCCGCGCTAGCGATCGTACGGGCGCGCAGGCGTCGCGCCTGACGGAGCGTCGAAAAAGCACATCCCGTTTGTTTTCCGAGTCGCAGTCGTCGTTGGCGGTGTTAGCTAGCTATTTTTCAACAGCCCGCTAACGCCGCGTCCAGCGTTGCAATTGCGCGCGCGCGATCTTCGGCGCCGACTGCCCGCGCCAATCGCGATCGTTGGCGACTTGCGCACCGTCGCGGCTCGCGTCCAGCCGCGCGATATCGATCTCGGCCGAGGTCCAGATCGCGTCGGTTTCGCCGATGCCCGACGACGACGCCAGCACGCCGTCGGCCGGAAAACCGACATCCATCGGCGCGTAGATCGTCGCATCGCCGGTGTTGACGTCGAGCGCGGGGTTCGATGGCGCTTCGCCCGCCGTCACCGACTGCGCGACGAAGCACCGATTCTCCAGCGCGCGCGCGAGACAACCGACGCGTACGCGCGTCTCGCCCGCGGCGGTGTCGGTGCAACTGGGCACGAGCAACGCGCGCGCGCCGGCCTCGCACTGCGCGCGCACCGGCAGCGGAAATTCGATGTCGTAGCAAATCGCGATGCCGACGCGAAGCCCGTCGAGATCGAACACATTCACCGCATCGCCGCCGTCGATGACGCCGGTTTTTTTCTCGAAGCCGGTGAGCTGCAGTTTGTCTTGAAAGGCATAACGCCCATCCGGCGCGAACAGATCGGCGCGATTGCGGTAGCGGCCGCCGCCGACATCGAGCAAGAACGTGCCCGCGACCAACCAAAGCCCGGTATCGCGCGCGAGACCGGCGAACAGATCGAGCCACGCCGCGCGCAGCGGCTGCAGCGCAGCGAGCGAGGCGTGCAGATCGCCCCCGACGTCCGGCGAAAACGACGACGCCAGCTCCAAGGACAGATATTCCGGCAGCACCGCGATGCGAGCGCCGGCATCGGCGGCCGTGGCGAGACAATGCCGCTGGTGTTCCGCGAAATCGTCGAACTGCGGCGGCGCGCCGATGGGATATTTGGCGACGGCGATCTTCATGCGTTCGAATCCTCCTGCAGTGCCCGCGTCCAGAACGTCAGCGCATGCGAAACCTCGCCGCGACCGATCTCGTTCCAGTCCAAATGCATGGTCATGCCATCGCGGCGCGCATAGCCGCGCTTGGTCCAGAACGCTTCGTTGCCGCGATGCTCGGCCGGACGACGCGAATCGTTGGCATCGCGATCCACTGCGCAGAACGCCGCGATGTCGAATCGCTTCAGCGCGCGCGCATGCGCTTCGCGATGGTCGAAGAAGGCATGCCCGAGGCCGCGTCCGCGATACGCGGGCAGCAATACCGATTCGCCGAAATAGAAGATGCGCGACACGTCTTCGCCGAGGTCGCGGAACGGCTGTTGGAACGCCGCTTGATCGTCGCTCAGCGGCAGGCCGGTGGAGGCGCCGACGATGCGTCCTGCATCGAAAGCGAGCACGCAGACGCTGTCGGGCGATGCCGCGTAAACCGCGAGGTAGTCGCGCTCGTAGTCGCGGTCGCCGTCGTACAGATACGGCCATTCGCGGAACACCGCAATCCGCAGCGCAGCGACCTCATCGAGATACGGCGCGATGGCCTGCCCCGAACAGCGTCGAACTTCCAATGCGGGCATGGGATCGTTTCGCTCCTGCGTCGTCTTTGGCCGATGTCGATAAGCGATTCTAGCGGGGACCGGGCGCGCCGTCAGAGTGCGGTTCTGCGCCAAAGCGGACAGCGCGAACGAAAAACGCCGCCGCAGAGGCTCTGCGGCGGCGTGGCGCTGTCGGTCGATCGGGGAGGAATCGACGCAGGCCGAAGCGAACGGGTCAGATCGACGGCGCGGACGATGCGGCGTCGGACGGTTGCGGTACTGCCGACTGCGGCGCGCGCGGCACCGGCGGCGGAGCGACGCTCGCGCCGACCTTGTACCAGTCGA
Source organism: Lysobacter sp. (assembly GCA_020852215.1). Taxonomy (GTDB): domain Bacteria; phylum Pseudomonadota; class Gammaproteobacteria; order Xanthomonadales; family Xanthomonadaceae; genus Lysobacter_I. Next base: position 8,922 of record JADZBF010000418.1, read on the forward strand.
CCTTGCGGGTCACCACCATGATCGTGGCCAGGATCGCGAACAATAGACCGGCGCCCATCACCATCGCGTTGTCTTCGGAGATCAGCAAGCCGTAGAGCGCGGCGTAGAGCGTGGCGATCATCGTGGCGAACCCCAGGCCTCGCGGCCACGAACCCAGCACATGACTGACGTAGAAGCCGAGCAGACCGATACACGCGGCGCTGGCGATCAAATAGGCTTGACCGAAAGCGATGCGCTCGGACAGCGCGACCAGCAGCAGGAAGAAGATCGCGAGCGCCAGACCGACCAGGCCGTACTGGATCGGGTGGATGCGCAACTGCTTGATCAACTCGAACATGAAGAAGCCGACGAAGGTCAACAATACGAACAGAATGCCGTATTTGCTGGCGCGATCGGCCTGCGAGTAGATGTTGACCGGATCGACCAGCGAGACGCTGACCACATCGACTTCGCTGCCTTGGCCCGCGCCGTAACTCGACGACAGGCCGATCGCCGCGGGCTCCAACGATTTGCCGGCGAGATATTGCGCCTGCGCGTTGCTGGCCAGCGACGAGACTTCCCACAGCGCGCGGAATCCTTTGTCGTCGATGGTTTTTTCGCTGGCGGTGAACGAACCGTTGAACTGCGGATGACGCCACGACGAGGTGAGCTCGATGGTATTGCGCTGCGCCAACGGCATGATCGCCAGCGCTTCGGTGCCTTCCAACTCGAAATCGAGGGCCGTCTGATAGCTCAGTGTCGTGCCCGGCGCGGGCGCGACGAGGGTCGCGTGCAAGCCGGTGCCGTCGCGGCCGCCGAGCCCGCGATCCAATTTCTGTTCGCGACCGTCGAGCCGCAGCTTCGGCAGGCCGCGTAGGCCCTTCACGTCGGCGAAACCGTAATTCAAATAAGCGGCGCCGATCGTACGCGGCGATGCGGGCGTATCGTCGTTCGGAATCTCCGCCTTGAATTGGGCCGAAATCTTGCCCTCGAGCTCGTAGGTGCGCACTTCGTGGATGCCGAGGAATTTGCTTTGCGGCACGATTTTTCCGCGCATATCGAGGGTTTGCGGGAAGAACACCCAGCGGCCGGGCACTTCCTGCTTCACGATGCGGATCGTCTCGCCGCGATCGTTCTTCACCGCTTCGTCGACCAGATCGGTATAGGTCACGACCAACACCGGCGCGGCGATCGATTGCGCACCCGCGGAGGTCTGCGCGATCGCCTGCACGGCCTGCTGGCGGTAGGTTTGTCGCTCTTGGATGATGCCGCGGATCATCAGCAGCGGCACCAGGATGGCGACCGTCAAGCCGAACACCATCAGCGCTTTCAAAATCAGTTTCATGCCGTCTTCCTCGGTTGGGACGACGACAGTCTCGGCGCGACATGCGGGGCGGCGATGTCGGCTCGGTGAAGCGAAGGTGAAGTAAGGTCGGACCCGCGCTACGCAGGACGTCGACTGAGCCTACGCCAGCGGCAAAATCAACGCCGCCGTCGCTCCGCCGCCTTCGCGATTGGTCAATTCCACGCGCCCGCCGTGCAATTCGGCCGCTTCGCTGACGAAACACAGCCCCAAACCGCTGCTGCGGCTGCCGCCTTGGGGCCGCGGCAACGAGTAGAAGCGCTCGAACACCCGACCCAGCGCGTAATCCGGTACGCCGGGGCCGCGGTCGGCCACATCGATGCGCAGCGTGGAGGCCGAACGCGACACGCGAACCTCGATTTCGCTCTCGGCGGGCGCGAAATCAGCGGCATTCTCGAACAGATTGAGCAAGGACTGCCGCAACAAGAACGCATCGCCGACGATCATCGCGCCGTCCGATGCGTCGTCGATGCGCAAACGCAGCGACTTCTGCGCGAATTTCGCCACTGCCTGCGTCGCCGCGTCCTGCACGAGCGCGATCGGATCGATGCGCTGCGGTTGTTCGATGCGCTGACGGTGTTCGACCGCCGCCAGCGCGAGCAACTTATCGATCATCTCCGCCATGCGTTCGCTTTGCGCGCGGATAGTGGCGACGAAACGAGCGCGATCGGCGGCGGGCATCGCCGGAGCCGGTTCGACGGCATCAGCGGTGTCGAGACCAGCCGACGCCAAGGCAGCATCGGTTTCAAGCAACTCCGCGCTGCCGCGAATCGCCGCCAGCGGGCTTTTCAATTCGTGGGTCAAGGCGTGCACGTATTGCTCGACGTATTGTTTGCCTTCGAGCTTCTGGCGCATGGTTTCCAGCGCGCGGCCCAAGTCGCCAAATTCGCCCGCGGCATCCGGCGGCGTGGCGCGGTCGCCCGCGGCGACGCCATGCGCGTAACGCTTCAGCGCGCCGAGCTGCCGCGATAACCACCACGCCGCGAACAAACCGACCACCAACGCCGACCCCAGCAACACCG
>JADZBF010000419.1 GCA_020852215.1 Lysobacter sp.
CGACGCCGCGCTTTGCCCAACGCGTCAGCAACGTCGCTACCGTCGTGGGCGCCAACGCGCGTTCGGCCAGCGCTTCGGTGGCATCGGCCACGCGCCACTCGCCCCCGCGCCACAGCACCCGCATCAGGTCCAACTGCAGGTCGCTCAAGACGATGTCGTCGGCCATGCCGCCCTCTTCTACAACTGTCGTACTACAGTTGTAGAATGGAATCCGGACGCTGTCAACGACCTCGGCGATGAACGGTCGCTCTCGCGCATTGGCGCCGTTGTCGTACTGTTCGATTTCGAGAGGTTCCGGCCGCGTCCCGCGCCGTTCACTTCGACGGTTCGGCCGCAGATTTGCTCGGCGGATGGCGTCGCCAACTCAGCACTTCGCCAGAGGGAATCGGAAACCGCGGCAAGGTCTCGTCGTCGAGCGCACCGGGCGCCGCGACGAAATAGTGCCCACCGATACGCGTCAACACTTCGATATTTTCCAGGCGATACGCTTCGGCGGCCTCGCGATGATCGGGCGCGCAGACCCGCTCCGGCCACGCCGCATGCACGATCTCGCAACCGCGCGCGGTCAACACCAGATCGATGTTGTGCATCATGCCGAGGCCGAAATTATTCATGGTTGCGTCCAAAAATACGACCGGCAACCCCGAGATGATCAAAGCAAAAAAGAACGGAACGATGCGAAACAACCAAATGGCGGGTTTCTTCACGCGCCATGTCACGAACCACATCCAATGAAAAAATGGCATCGCGCAAAGAACACCGATGACCCATAACCACCTGCGATTGAGAAAGTCGCCTCCCGCATTAAGAAAAGGCAACATGATCATTGGCCACGACCCCAAATATATGAAGAACAGCACGAGCCACTGTTGCCGAGATCTTCGCAAATAGCGGAGTCTCTTGCGCAGTATCGGCCTATCGATCGTGTAGTAAATCGCAATATCCAAGACCGCGCACAACGCAAAAACCGTAACGAACACTTCCGCGACATAGGCGGGCTCAATGAAATACGTTGCGAACAGAATCAGCATGTATGTCGCGATGCTCGCGATACCCGCCGTCATAAAACTCAGCAAGCTCCCTGAGCTGAAACCGCTTCGGAAGGCAGGATGATCTTCTTCTGCAGACCGCTTACCTCGAACTGTACGGCGCTCTCTCGCTCTTCGCGCGCGATCCGATAATCGCTCTCTATCGGCTACAGGCACCGGGGGGCCACGCAACAAGCCACTCTCCGCCCACTGACTGATGAAGAATAGCGGAGCCAAAAAAAGCGCGAACACCACCAATACGCCAAGGACAGACGCCAACAACATCGCCCCCAACACCGTCCCCACATCGCCGAACGACAGCGACGGCGCATAACCGATGCGCCAGAAGTGAGCAATCAGGGACAGCGCGCCAGCTCCGGGCAACAAGACCTTCCAATGCGCGAACAGCACGGCGAAAACGCCGCGCGATCCGCTGGCCTCGACGCTCGCCGAGGATGCGTCTTTCGTTGTCCCGCTCTTCGATATGTCGTCCATACGCCTGCGTGCGTCCTGCGGAAATGCGGCGCTCGTCGCTGAATCGCGATGGGATGCCGCCGATCGTTACGCGCACTTTACGCAAAGCGCGGGCGCTCTGTGCATACTCGGCGCTCCACAAGGAGCGCCGCCATGTCCAGATTGTCGATGCCGATCGTTTTGCTCACTCTCGCCGCTTGCGCGCCGGTGGCGCCGGGCGCTTCGACGAAATCGGATGCGAACCCCGCCGATGCGAGCGCCGCGGACCCCGCGGCCGTGAATGCGTCGACGCCGGATGCGGCCATGGTCGACGGCACGCCGGGCGTGGTCGAGGGCAGCCCGGGCTCGGGCGAGATTAAACCGGTGCCCGAGGAACAAATCCGCGTCGGTCCCGGCCTGGGCGACGACGCCTGCAAAGCCGAAGCCGCGCAAGCGTTCGTCGGCCGCAGCGCCAGCGAGGCGGTGGTCAAACAAGCGGTGGCCGCCAGCGGCGCCAAATCGGTGCGCGTGATTCCGCACGACGGCATGGTGACCATGGATTACCGCGGCGATCGTCTTAATATTCAACTCGATCAACAGGGAAACATCGTCGCGATCACCTGCGGATGACGCGGGCCGCGTGCGCGCACGGGGATGCGCCGCACGCATTGACGACGAACAGTGCCCGGGCGCAGGTCCGGGCGTAGCGTTGGATTGACGAATCCGCTGTCGAACCCGGCAGGAGGCGAACATGCGTCGCAAGGTCTTGATCGCGGTCGCCGCAGTCGCGGTGATCGGTTTGTTTTTATGGTCGCAGCCGCCGCAGCGCGCGCCCACGCAAGAGCGCTCGTCGACCATCGCGACGAGCGATGCGGCCGCTGGCGACGGCGCAGAAAGCGGCGCGCCGGACGCGCTGGAGACGCCGCCGCCGATGGCGCTGCCGCCCGAGACAGGCGAAGGCGCCGCGAACGACACGGACGCGCGCAAGACCGCGCGTGCGCCCTCTTCGGCGGCTTATCCGAAATTCTTGCCGCCCGAAGCCGTCGCCACGCTGCGGACGATCGAACGCGGCGGTCCCTACCCGTTTCGTCAGGACGACAGCGTGTTTCAGAACCGCGAACGCAAACTACCGCCGCAACCGCGCGGCTATTACCGCGAATACACGGTGAAGACGCCGGGCTCGCGCGATCGCGGCGCGCGACGGATCGTCGCAGGCGGGCGGCCACCGACGGAATTCTTCTACACCGACGATCATTACCGCAGCTTCCGGCGCTTCACGCTGAGCGGCGCAGAGGCCACGCCGTGAACGCGCAGGGCATGGAATTGAGCGCGCTGCTGACCGCGGCCGATCAGGCCGGCGCGTACTTCGCCGATCTGCGCGACCGCGAAGATTTGGTCGAAGCGGGCAATGCGCTGCATTACGCCGTGGTGCCGGTGGATTTGCGCGGTTGCGAGAGCGGCGGCACGGCGCTGGCCCAAATCGCCGAAGCCTTGCGTTTTCCGGACTGGTTCGGCGGCAATTGGGATGCGCTGGCCGATTGCGTCAACGATCTGTCGTGGTGGCCCAGCGAGGGTTACGTGCTGGTGCTCGAGCACGCGAGCGATTGGCGCACGCACGATCGCGAAAGCTTCGACACGGCATTGGAGATTTTCGGCGAGGCCTCGGTGCGCTGGGCGGAAGATCGAGTGCCGTTCTGGACGTTCTTTCCGGTGCCCGCGCGGGAGTTGGACGATATCGGCGAGTGAAGCGTCGTCGCGAATTTAGAGACACTCCGAACGATTCGGTCAGAGTGTACGCGAGTCCGGACATATGCCGGACTCGCGACGTCCGAAGACGCCAGGATGGCTTCGTTCGGGCCCTCCGTTACAAATCGGGCGAAGGCATCGCGTCGATCGGTACGGTCGGGTTGTCTTCGTCCTTGAGGTAATCCGGCAACGCGTCTTCGCCTTCGCGCGGCGTATCGGCCTGGATTTGATATTGCCGGCGCTGCATCCACGCGTCGCGCACGAGCGCGTAATCGTCGGCGGCGCCTTCGCGGAAACTGTCGGTGGACATCAACTGCGCGCGCAGATCGACCAATTGCAGGCCCTGCAGGAACACGCGCACGCGGTCTTCTTCGATCTGACGGATCGGGGAGAGCGGCGCGTCGCCGGCCATGCCGACGATGTCGCGGAACGTGCGCGGGCCGAACAGCGGCAATTCGATATAGCGCGATTTCTTCCAGCCCCACACGCCGAGCGTCTGTCCGAAGTCTTCGCTCTTGTTCGGAATCCTGGCGGCGGTGGCGGGGTCGAAAATGCCGGCGACGCCGAGCGTGCTGTTGAGCAGGAAACGGCCCATGCTCTGTCCTGCTTGCTTCGGCTTGCCCTGCAGTAACGCGTTCACCGCGCTGACCGGCTGACTGAGGTTGTTGAAGAAATTGCCGACGCCCAGCCGCACCGGCCGCGGCACCACGTTGACGTAGGCGGTGGCCAGCGGTTTGGCGACGCGACGATCGACCGCGTTGTTGAAGCGATGCACGCGCCGGTTGAATTTCTCCCACGGGTCGTAGGACGCGGCTTGCTGCGCGGGCGGCGGCAAAGTCGAATCGGCGACGGGGTCGTAAACATCCTGGCCGTAAACGTCCTGCTGCCCGTACAACGCGTCGAAATCGCGTTCGGCGTCGGTGCGGGTATCGCCTTCGACGGTGCCGTCGGCGGCGGGTGCGTCGGTCGTCGCGGTATCCGACGCATCGAGGGCCGCGGCGTTGAGCGCGGCTTCCGCAGCCGCGTTGGCCGCGCTCGCGGCCTCGGTCGCTGCGCGGTCGGTCGCAGCGGCGATTCGCATCGCCTCGGCCTCGGACATATCGGACGGAGCCGCGTCCGTGGCGGTCGCGGTCACCAACGTGCCGTCGGTCTTGGGTTCGGAGACGGCGGCCTTGTGCGCGCAGCCGCTGAGCAGCGACAGTGCGACGAAAGCCGTGGCGAGGAGGCGGATGCGTGTCATGCGCGAAGTGTAGCCGTCGGACATTGGATGCGTCTCATCGCGCGCACGGGCGCATCGGCTCAAACGTGAGCGAAACGGAGGTCTTCGCCGAGCCGATACGCGGCGCGCAATTCGGCCAAGCCCGACGGCATGCCGTCGATCGCGACCGCGCCGCAGCGCTCGGCCAACAGCGACAACAGCGCCAATCCCGCGCTGTCCACGCGATCGACCGCGCGCAGATCGAAACGACGCACGCCCTCGATGCGCTCCGCGGCGCCGGGCCACAGGTCCGGAACCGCCGCGCGGATCAACGCACCGTCGAAACGCAGCGTTTCGCCGTCGCGGACGATCCGGGCGCCGTCGGCGGCGGCATTCATTGCCCGGCGCTCGCTTTGAGCTGGCCGTTGCGCAGTTCGGTCGTCACCTGCTTGATGGTCTTGCGCTGCAGCTCGGCATCGAACTGGTTGCGGAAGGTCTGCACATAGGACACGCCCTCGACCATCACGTCGAAGACTTTCCACGAGGTGCCGGTCTTGCGCATCAGGTACTCGACCGGAATGGGCTGGCCGCCCTGGCGCAGGAATTCGCTGGACACGCGCACACCGCGGCCCTGCGACAGCGCGGTCTCGGATTTCACGCGCACCCGCAATTGCGTGTTGAAATCCAACAGCGAGGAACCGTAACGCTGCATCAGATTGTCCGCCAGCGCATCGGCGAACGATTTGATGTCGGCCTCGGACGCGCCGCGGGCGTGACGGCCGAGCACGAGGCGCGCGGCGTAATCGCGGTCGAACATCGCGTTGAATTCGCTGTTGATGAACTCGCGTAGCACGGTGCGGTTCTTCTTGAATTCGGGGCGGCGTTTTTCCAGCGTGCTGAGCACGCGCTGGCTGTTGTTGAGCACCAATTGGCTCGGGCTGCCTTCGGTCATCGCCGGTGCGGTGCGCACGGCTTGCTGCGCGAGGGCGGGAGCGGAGAACGCGAGCGTCGAGGCTGCGGCGGCGAGCGCGAGCGCCAAGGGGACGGCGCGAAGATTCGAGGTCATGGCGTGGGAGGTTCGCTGGAGGATGTGGTGTCGGTTCCGGCGTCGGCGCTGTTGCCGCTCGCGCCGCCGGGACCGCCGAAGATGTATTTGCCGGCCATCTGGATCAAATCAACCGCCGGCGTGGTGAATGCGATCTCGTCGCCGGGTTTCAAGATTTCGACATCGCCGCCGGGCTGCAGGCCGACGTAGCTTTCGCCGAGCAGACCGCCGGTGAGCACGCTGGCCGAGGTGTCGGTGGACAGGTCCTTGTAGCGACCGTCGATCGACAGCATCACCACCGCATCGAGCTTCTGCGGGTCGAGATCGATGCTTTCGACCTTGCCGATCGCCACGCCGCCGATCTTCACCGGCGCCATCGGGCGTAACTGGCCGAGATTGGTGAATCGGGCTTTCAAAAGATAGGTGTCTTCGCCGAAACCGAAACGGCCGTTGGTGGACGCGATCGCCAGCACCAACAGCGACGCCAGCGCGAGCAGCAGGAAGGCGCCGACGGCGAGTTCGAGACGGGGGCCGCGGGTACTCATAGACCGGCACTCATGGGGTTGCGCTCATACGACAGGATCCTCGGAAGAACCCGGGCACGAATCGGTAGAGACCGGCCCGGGGCGAAAAGGTTCGGCGCGCGGCCGATCGAAACTGAATCCGCATTCATGTCGACGTTCGTGTTCGCTTTCAAGTTCGCGTTCATCGCGGCAGCGCTCACCGAAACAGGAATGCCGACAGGATGAAATTGAACATCAGCACCAGCAGCGAGGCGTTGACCACCGCGCGGGTGGTGGCGACCGACGTGCCTTCGATGGTCGGCTCGGCGTGGAAACCGACGTACGAGGCCACCAGCGCCGCGGTACCGCCGAACACCGCCGATTTCAGAAACGCCGGCAGGAAATCGTCGCGGAAATCCACCGCGTCCTTCATCACCTGCCAGAAGCTGCCGTTGTCGACGCCCAACACTTGCACGGCCTGGAACCAACTCGCGGTGATCGCCAAACTGCAAAAGAATGCGGTGAGCAACGGCACCGTCAGCACCGCCGCCCAGAACCGCGGGGCAACGGCTTTGCCGACCGGATCGATGCCCATCAAGCCGAGCGCGGTGATCTGGTCGGTAGCGCGCATCAAACCCAGTTCCGCGGCGATGGAACTGCCTGCGCGACCGACGAACAGCAGCGCGGTCAGCACCGGCGCCAATTCGCGATACATGCCCAGGCCGATCAAAAAACTGATCTGCCCGCCCGCGCCGTAGGTCTGCAGCGAGCGATAGCCGAGCAGCGTGACCGACAGCCCGACGAAGGCGCCGCCAACCGCGATGATCGGCAGCGAACGCGCGCCGATCTTGTAGATCTCGCGGATGAGTTCCTGCCAGAAATCCGCGGTCGGGCGGGTGGCGCGGAACACGGACACAGAGAACAACCCGGCCCGGCCGAGGCCCCGGAGCGTATCGGCGAACGCCATTACGCGGCCTCCGTGCGGATTTCGGCGTCGAACCGGATCGGGCCGTCGGGCTCGCCTTTCAGGAATTGCCGCACCAGCGGGTCCCCGGTGCCTTCCAACTGATCCGGCGTGCCGGTGAAAACGATGCCGCCGTTGGCGATCACGACGACGCGATCGGCCACCGGCAGCGTGTCGTGGACATGGTGCGTGACGATGATGCTGGTCAGCCCCAGGCTGTCGTTGAGCCGCGAGATCAAACTCATGATCACGCCGCTGGCGATCGGGTCGAGGCCGGTCAGCGGCTCGTCGTAGATCATCAGCGGCGGGTCCAAGGCCAACGCGCGCGCCAAGGCGACGCGACGGGCCATGCCGCCGGAGAGTTCGCGCGGGTATACATCCGCCGCGGCGCGCAGGCCCACGGCATGCAATTTCATTTCCACCAGGCGGCGCAGCACGGCGGCCGGCAATTTCGTATGCGTGCGCAACGGGAGCGCGACGTTTTCGGCCGCGGTCAGGTCGGTCAACAGCCCGTTGCCCTGCAGCAGCACGCCGATGCTTTTGCGTAGTTCCAACAAGTCCTGCTTTCGGCGCGGCACCGGGCGGCCCAGCACCTCCACCTCGCCCGCCGCCTGCACCAGTTCGCCGGTCAGGGCCGACAGCAGCGTCGATTTACCGCAACCCGACGGCCCCAGCACGGCGGTGACGCTGCCGCGCGGCACGACCAGGTCGATGTCGCGCAGGATCGTGCGCGAGCCGCGGTCGAGGCGGACACCGGACAATCGAACGGCGGCGGAAGAGTCGGACATCGGCACAGGCGGGTTTCGTAAGACGGAAGGACGGGAGAATGCGGGGCGACAGGGAAGCACCGCGAAGCTGAACGGCTCGGGAGCGAATCCGGCCGGACGACCGCCCGGACCGTCGAGTTCGGGCGGCGGCGACCAGGGAACGGGTTCGAGCGGCCGGGGGCGCGCTACCGGATACGTTCGGGTAGGTGCTGTCGGATTCGAGTCGCGAAGTTCGAGTCGTCTGCACCGCGCCTCGCGATTCGGCCGCCGGATGCGAACCTCAAGGCCGACCCACGCGCCGGATCGAAGCGCCGGTCGCCCTCGGCCGGCGGCTATTGTCCCCCGCCCGATGCGATCTTGTCTCGCATGCGTTCGCATCCTGCCCGGCGCCGGCCCTGGAATCGGCGAGCGCCCGCAGCACCGGGCCGCGTTCGAGCCGATCGAGGCATAAGCGTTCGCCCGGATCCCGCCGCGCGCGGCCTGCACTCTTGTGCAGGGGCCGACGAACCGCGACGATGGCCGCCCACCCGGCGCGAGCCGGTTTCGCCCGCATCATTCGCACCCGCACCGCTTGGAGACGCCCATGGAGTTGTTGACGCTGGAACATTTCGCCGGCTGCGTGAACGAGACCTTCTCCGCCGCGCTC
>JADZBF010000420.1 GCA_020852215.1 Lysobacter sp.
GACGCATCGATGCGGCGCGCCTCCTCTCGCTCGAAACGACGCGACTCAGACGACGCGACTTAAACGACGCGCTTGAGCGAACACTCACCACATCATCCATCCACTTCTCTCTGACAGCCATTTGAAGCGCTCATGATCGTCGGCATCGACCTCGGCACCACCCATTCCCTGATCGGCGTCTATGCCGAAGACGGCAGCCGTTTGTTTCCCAATGCGCTCGGCGAATCGCTGACGCCCTCCGTCGTCAGCGTCGAAGGCGACCGTGTGCTTGTCGGCCAGGCCGCGCGCGACCGGCTGATCAGCCACCCGAGGCAAACCGTCGCCGCGTTCAAGCGCTGGATGGGCAGCGACCGGCAAACCCGGCTGGGCGAACGCACCTTCCGCCCTGAGGAACTGTCGGCGCTGGTGCTGCGCTCGTTGCTGGCCGATGCCGAGGCCGCGCTCGGCGAAAAGCCGACCGAAGCGGTGATCAGCGTGCCGGCGTATTTTTCCGACGCGCAACGCAAGGCGACCCGCGCGGCGGGCGAGCTGGCGGGCGTGAAGGTCGAGCGACTGATCAACGAACCGACGGCGGCGGCGCTCGCCTACGGCCTGCAGAACCGCGAGGGCGAAGGCCGGTTTCTGGTGTTCGATCTCGGCGGCGGCACGTTCGACGTGTCGATTCTCGAATGCTTCGACAATGTCTTCGAGGTCCACGCCAGCGCCGGCGACAATTTCCTGGGCGGCGAGGATTTTCTCGAACTGTTGGTCGAAGCGTTCTGCCAGGACCAGCAATTGCGCTCCGGGGCGCTGCCCGCCGCGGAACTGGGCCAATTGCGTCGGCGACTGGAACTGCTCAAGCGCGATTTGACGGGCAAGCAGGAAACGACGCTCGAGATCGCGCTCGGCGGCCGCGAATACGCGTGGCGCATCGACGAAGACCGTTTCGCGAAACTCGCCGACCCGCTGCTGCAGCGCATGCGCACGCCGATCGAGCGCGCGATGCGCGACGCCAAGCTGCAGCCGACGCAGTTGGACGAAATCGTGCTGGTCGGCGGCGCCAGCCGCATGCCGTTGATCTCGCGGCTGGTGTCGCGAATGTTCGGTCGCCTGCCGCTGCGGCATATCAATCCCGATCACGCGATCGCGCTCGGCGCGACCGTCGCCGCGGGTTTGAAGACGCGCGACGCGAAACTCGAAGAGATCATCCTCACCGACGTCTGCCCGTACACGTTGGGCACCGAAGTGGCGCGCGAAGACCCGAACGGTCATCTTCAGAAAGGGTTTTTTCACCCGATCATCCTGCGCAACAGCACCGTGCCGCTGAGCCGCGAGGATGTGTTCTGCCCGACCCACGAGCGGCAGGAAAAACTGACGATCGACGTCTATCAAGGCGAGAACCCGCTGGTCGCCAACAACATCAAACTCGGCGAGATCACGATCAAGATCGATCCTCGACGCTCGGCGCACGAGAACAGCGTGACCGTGCGGTTCACCTACGACATCAACGGCCTGCTGCAAGTGGAAGTGACCGCGGACGCCACCGGCGAACGTCACGAACTGGTGTTGGAACAGAACCCCGGCCTGCTGTCGCCGGAAGAGATCGCGCTGCGCCTGAAGGCGCTCGAAGCGCTGAAGATCCATCCGCGCGAGCAGCAGGAGAACCTCGCGATGCTGGCGCGCGCCGAGCGCATGTACGAGGAATTCCTGCACGAGCGCGAACGCCTGCAGGGCTGGATCGTGCAGTTCCGCTCGGTGCTGGACACTCAGGACATCGAGTTGATCGCGCGCAACCGCGAGGAATTCGGCCGTGCGCTGGACATCCTCGAAAGTCAGCTCTGAGCCGCGATGCGTACGCACTGGCCATTCGATGCGCTCGGCCTGACGGCCGACGCCGACGAGCGCGCGATCAAGCGCGCCTATGCGACGAAGCTGAAGGCGACGCGACCCGACGAGGATCCGGAGGGCTTCCAGGCGCTGAACGACGCGTACCGCGCGGCGCTCGCTTGGAGCGCGATGCGCGCTCATGGCGATGCGCCCGCGACGGCCGCGAGGATCGATCGCAGAGAGATCGCCGAATCCGGCGCATCCATCGGCCATCAGATCGAGCCGACCGAGTCGATCGATCCAGTGGACCCCGTCGCGCCCATCGAACCGCCCGCGACGACGCAAGCCGCCGAACCGCCGGTGTTCCGCGCGCTTTTTCAAGCGCCGGCGCTCTCGCCACTGCCGGGGCTTTCGCTGCCGACCGCGCCGATGCGCCCCGCGCCATTCGATGCCGCCGCGTTCTTCGATGAGTTGCTCGATCGCAGCGGCCGCATGCAGATCGAGGACTTCAGGCGCTGGCTGAACGAGCACGAGGCCTTGTATTCGGTCGAATTGAAAGACGCGCTGGACGCGCCGCTGGTGGCATTTCTCGATCGTTCGCGGCCGATGCGCAAAAAACATCTGGATGAAACCCTGCGCTTCTTCGGCCTGGATACGATCAGCGCCAAAACCCTGCGCCTGGAACAGCCGCTGCACCGGATCAGGCTTTCCGCGCGACGCCATGAGGAAAGCTGGGACCAGATCATGTCGCGCGATCGCAGCAAGGACCCGAGCACGCCGGTCGCCCCGGTCGCGCCCACGAACCGCAGCAGCTTCCCGATCTGGCCGATCATCCTGCTTTGCGTGCTGCTCAGTCGCTGCGCACAGCAGATACAGACGTGACGACGCATGCGTTGCGTTTGCTCGGGCTCGACGCCGACGCCGACGAACGCGCGATCAAGCGCGCCTATGCGGCGAAGCTGAAGTCGGTCCGGCCGGACACCGACCCGGAAGGCTTCCAGCGCCTGCACGAGGCGTATCGCGAAGCGTTACGTTGGTGCGAACTGAGCGAGCGGATCGGCCGCGATGACGACGAATTCGAGGACGAATCAGACGAGGCATTCGCCGAAGACGCGAGCGCGGACTCGGGCGACGGCGAACGCCGGGCACTCGGCGAGGAACAACCGACATCGCCGGCAGCCGCGGCACTGCGCACGGATGCGGAGCCCGAAGGCACACACACCGATACGGCGGCCACACCTCCCGGAATTCCGGTTTCGCGATCGCCGCTACTGCAGACCTCCGCCGACGTCTCCGCGGACTCGAACGAAGAGGATTTGCGCGGAGAACCATCGCGTGACGACACGCTGGACGACGACGCGACCGGATCGAATCTGGACGCCTTGTTCGACGACGGTTTACGCACCGCATTCGATCCCGACCGCAGCCGCCTGCGCCGCTGGCTGCACGAGCAACCCGCGCTGTGGTCGCTGGAACACAAGCCGACGATCGGGCTCTGGTGGCTGCGGCTGCTGGAAGAACGCCTGCCGCCGGTACCGGGACAGAATTTCGACGAATTGGTCGAATTCTTCGGCTATCAGGACCTGCACAGCGGCTATGACCCGCTGACGCTGCGGCGGTTGCGCGAACACCTCGACGCGGTATGGGAACAGGAACGCAGCAACCTCGCCTCAGCCGACACTGCATTCGCGGCGTCGGCGCCAACCGCTTGGAGCGCGGAAGCGAGTCAGGCGCGCGCTCGGATGCGCGAGGAACACCTCGCCGCGGAAGAACGACGCGCGCTGTACGCGAAAGAGCATCCGAACCAACGCCCGGTGCTGGGGACGTCGCGAACGCCGGAGGAACGCGCGCGCGCGATTCAGCGCATCGCCGTGCGGGATCATCGGCATCTGTTGGATCCGCCGAACCGATGGCGCGATCTGTGGCTGATGGCGCTGCCGTTCTACTCCGAATCGGTCCGCGCGTTTTTGCTGGAAACCGGAGACGGCGACCCGCAGGCGATCCCCCAACGTTTCCAGCCGGCGCGCGTGCGGTATTGGCTGGCCGCCGGCGACGACCGTCGCTGGTCGTGGCCGCGCACGCAGGTGGCGCTGGTGCGAGCCGTGGTCTGGAGCGGACTGATCGGATTGATCGTGCTCGCCGGCGCGATGAGCCCGAAAGAAGGCGCCGAGCCAGCGCTCCCTCTGGACCTCCTTCCGGTTATTTGGCTCCTGGCGCCGCTGCTGTTCGTGGCCTGGTTGGTCATCGCGATACTCAAGTCGGCGCTTTACTGGCAAGCCGACGCCGAGCCTGCGAAGCCGCCCAGGCGCTGGGCGCACCGCGGCTTCGTGCCGCTCTTCTTCGCGAGGTCGATCCTCGCGTCGGCCCGCAGCGAAATCGGGCCGGAAGCCTTCCACTTGGGCATGATGGCGATGGTCGCCGCCATCGCACGCCATCACGGCAGCCGCTCGCCCGCATGGTTGTACGGCCCGCAACTGCCGCCGCAGCTATCGCACCCGCTCACGCTCATCGTGTTCGGCCTGTTCATGATTCTCTTGTCGGAGATCATCGCGGCGGAAGAAATCGCCCTCGGCATTCTGTTGGGTTTGTGGGGCGTCGCCATAGCGCTTTGGACGCGGTCGCTGCGACTGCGGCGCGCGCGACGATGACATGAACGATTCGAGCGCGGCGGCCGAGCCTTGCCGTCGACCGAGGATGTCCGCGTTTCGCCGACGCAAGGTCTTCGCAGCGCGTTCTGCTGCCGGGATCACAACTTCAGGTTCCACGCGAGGTTAGGCTCGCAAGTCCTGCCGCACTTCGCTCGGCGTTCTCGGAGCCTGCCCCCATGGCCATTTTCAATCAATCCAATCCGCAGAAAAAAGACGCGGTCGATACGCCCAGCTTCGCGCGCGAAACGCCGCCGCCGCAGGCGAATACCGATTTCGCGCCGGCCACGTTGCCGCGCGCAGACTTCGCCGCGCCGCAAGCGCAAACGGCGCCGACGGCGAAGGAGTCGCTGATCGCGTCCGACCTCACCATCGAAGGCAAGATCGAAGGCGCCGGTCATGTGCGCATCGCGGGCAAGTTCAAAGGCGACGCGAACGTCGAAGGCGATCTGTCGCTGGAACGCGGCGCGAAGCTCAACGGCAGCGTGCGCGCGAACAAAGTGACGATCGCGGGCGAACTCGAAGGCAATATCGAATCGGCGCAGCGCGTCGAATTGTTGGAATCGGCCTCGGTGGTCGGCGACATCAAGGCGGGCACGCTGACGGTGGCCGCCGGCTCGAAGATCCGCGGCCATATCGATTGCGGCTGGGAAAGCGGCAGCGCGCCCGCCACGGCGAAAAGCAACGGCAAAGCCTCCGCTCCGGCGCAAGACGCGTAATCGTTCGGCATCGGCGCGAGCCGAATGAAGCGTACCGAATGAGTCGAGCCGCATGAGTCGAGCGGAATGAAACCGGGCACGACCACCGCGGGGGCGACGCGCAGTTGCCCTCACTGCAAGGCCACGATTCTGGAAAGCGCGGTGATCTGCCCCGCGTGCAAGCACTATCTGCGCTACGACTCCGACGCGCGACCGGCCAAACCCAAAGAAGTGCCCTTGCATGTCGAGGGCACGATCCGTCATCCGGCCGACGGCGATCCCTGGGACTACTCGATCGTCGTCGTGATTCGCGACGAGCGCGGCCAGGAGATCGGCCGTCAAGTCGTCGGCGTCGGCGCTTTGCACGCCAACGAGCAACGCAGCTTCAGCCTGTCGGTGGAAGTGTTCGAAGCGAAAGGCGCGAAGCCGCGCAAACATTGAGGGACGCGTCGAGACGCCGGAAAGCGCGAAGTCGCGCTGAGAACTCACCGCTGAAGCGATACCGCAAACGCGGCCAATCTTGTGCGCGGCGCTCGAACATCCTTCGAATGGCGAAGAATTGCATCGCAGCACTTCGCGATACCGCAGCAGAAGCTTTAAAGGCCTGAACAATTCACTGCAGCCATCCCGGAGAAAGCCGGGGTCCAGCCTTATCAAGAGTTCACTGAATCAAGAGTTCACTGAGAAGCTGCACCCCGGCTTTCGCCGGGGCGACAAGCAATTCAGAACTTCCTCAGCGGCTTGCGACATTCCAAGGTTTGTAGAGTTCGGGGAACATCTTCTCCAACGCTGCGATCTTGGGGAGATCGTGGTACACGATGTAAGACTGTGTCGGATGGAGCCGCGCATAATCCTGATGGTAGTCCTCGGCGCGATAGAAGGCTTTCAGCGATCCCACTTCGGTGACGATCCGCGCAGGGAAACTCTTGGCGGCATCGAGTTGCGCGATGTAGGCCCTGGCGATCTCGGCCTGCTGCGGGTTCGTCGCGAAAATTCCCGAGCGATATTGCGGACCCACGTCGGGGCCTTGCCGATTCAATTGCGTCGGATCGTGCGCGACGGAAAAGAATATCTTGAGCAAGCGGCCATAACTGATCTGCGCGGGATCGTAGACGATCCGCACCGCTTCCGCGTGTCTGGAAACACCGCTGCTGACGGACTCGTAGTTGGCGTCGGCGCTGCCGCCGCCCGCGTAGCCCGACTCCACGCGCTTGACGCCTTTGGTGTGTTCGAACACCGCCTCGACGCCCCAGAAACAGCCCCCGGCCAATACAGCGACCTGTTCTTTTCCGGCAGACAGTGGCGCGTCCAGCGTTGCGTCCGGCAGAGCGACGGGTTTGCCTGCAGCGCAAGCGCTGGCGGCAAGCGCGATGAAGAGGCTGAGCGACCAGGGCAACGCGCGCAGAGTTGAGCGGTGAGTCATCATAAAGTTCTCGATTCGGACGTGCGAGGGAGCGAAAGAACGAAACATCGACATTCGATCATTTCGCGGCGGCGGCTGGCGAAAATGTCAGCGCGACCGAATTCATGCAGTAGCGCAAACCGGTGGGCGGCGGGCCGTCGTCGAAGACGTGCCCCAAGTGCGCATCGCAACGGGCGCAGGCCACTTCGGTGCGGGTCATGCCGTAGGCCAGGTCCTCGCGCTCGATAACGTTCTCGCGCGCGATGGCGCGCCAGAAACTGGGCCAGCCTGTGTTCGATTCGTACTTGGTCTTCGCATCGAACAAGGCGGTGCCGCAGCACGCGCAGCGATAGACGCCCGCGGCTTTGTTCTTCAGCAACGCGCCGGTGTACGCGCGCTCGGTGCCGGCTTTGCGAGTCACGTCGTAAGCCAGCGGCGACAGGCGCTTGCGCCACTCGGCTTCGCTGCGCACGAGCGTCGGCAGATCGACGACGCGCAGCGGCCGGCCGTCGTCGGCGAATTCGGCGATACGCACCGCGTTCGTGGCTGCGCCGCGCTTCGAAACGCCGTTCGCGGCTGCGAACGCGCGCAACGGCGCGAGCGCGAGACCGGCCAACGCGAACGACGACACCGCCAGAAACCGGCGGCGCGAGGCGCGCAAGGAACGGACATCGGGAGACTTCGGAACTCGCGGTCGCTTCATCGTGACGATCCTATCGGGTGGCCTTGGCGGGCGGTATCGACGAAAACTACGGTGCTCGATCGTGTGCGGATGCAGCGGGTGAATTCGGATCGACAAATCCGTTCGCTCGATGGCGGGTGCGCAGGGGCGATCTTCGTACGGACAATGAGAGCGCGCCATCGTGCGGATCGGTGTACGCCTCGCGGCGTCGGGCGACGAGCGGTTCAGCGGCGGTTCGCTTTGGTGCGGGCTGCGAGTTCGACGGATCGGCCGGTGGTCACGCGACAAGCCGCTTTACGGAGCCGCCGCTTTTCGCGACGGCGGGTCAGACAGCGCGTTCGCCGGGTTCGGTCTCGCAGCGGTCGCAGCCTCCGCAGGCGCCGGTCGCGGCGTTCAGCGGCGTCGGCGCGATGCGACGCCCCAACGCGCGCAACCAATGCGGACGCGCTTCGCGCACCAGCGGGGCGGCGAGCGCGATGCGCAGCCGGCGCTCGACGCGCGGCAATTGTTTGCGCAGCACGACCCACGCGCTGATCGCCACCGCTATGGCGACGATCAGATATTGCAGCGCGAGCGGCATCGTCGTCATCGCCTCAGCCCGCGCCCAGCGCCACCGCGATTTGATACGTCGCGAACGACGCACCGTAGGCCAAGGCGAACAGGTAGAACATCGCCGCGAACATGCGCTTCCAGGAATTGGTCTCGCGTTTGATCGTCGCCAGCGTGGACACGCACATCGGCGCGTAAACGTACCACGCCAGCAGCGACAGCGCGGTCGCAAGCGACCAATCCTGCGCGATCAGCGGCGACAGCGCGTTCGCGGCGTCGGCATCGTTCGCGGCCGACAGCGCGTAGACCGTCGCCAGCGACGAGACCGCCACTTCGCGCGCGGCGAGGCCCGGAATCAAGGCGATACAAATTTGCCAGTTGAACCCCACCGGCGCGAACACGACTTCCAGCGCATGCCCGATGCGGCCCGCGAAGCTGTAGTCGATCGCCGGGCCGAGCGCGCCCGCGGGCGGTGCCGGAAACGACAGCAAAAACCACAGCAGAATCGTCAACGCCAGAATGATGCCGCCCACGCGCTTGAGAAAGATCGCGGCGCGTTCCCACAAACCGATCAACACGTCGCGCGGATGCGGTACGCGATACGACGGCAATTCCAGCAGCAACGCATGCTCGCCCTTATCGCGCCGCCAGCGCTTCATCGCGAAAGCGACTATCAGCGCGCTGACGATACCGGCCACGTACAGACCGAACAGCACCAGCCCCTGCAGATTGAACACGCCCCACACGTCGCGACGCGGGATGAAGGCGCCGATCAACAGCGCGTAGACCGGCAAACGCGCCGAACACGTCATCAACGGCGCGACCAGGATCGTCGCCATGCGGTCGCGCGGGTCTTGGATCGAGCGCGTGGCCATGATGCCCGGCACCGCGCAGGCGAAACTCGACAACAACGGAATGAAGCTGCGGCCGGACAGACCGGCCTTGAACATCCAGCGATCGAGCAGGAACGCCGCGCGCGGCAAATAGCCGGATTCTTCGAGCGCAAGAATGAAAGCGAACAGGATGAGAATCTGCGGCAGGAAGATCAGCACGCCGCCAAGCCCGGCGATCACGCCATCCACCACGAGGCTTTTGAGTGGACCGTCGGGCATCGCGCTGCCCACCGCACCGCCCAACCACATGGTCGCGGCGTCGATACCGTCCATCAACGGCGTCGCCCAGGCGTACACCGCCTGGAAAATCAGGAACATCACCGTCGCCAGCGCCAGCAGACCGACCACCGGATGCAGCAGCCAGCGGTCCAAGGCGTCGTCGATGCGCCCGGTGCGCGTGGGCATCGTCACGGCGAGTTCGATCAAGCGCCGCGTCCGCGCGTGCATCGCGTCGATCGACATCTCCGCATCGCCCGGCGGCGGCGACGGATGCGCGGCCACGACATCGAGTTGCGCCAACAAAGCGCGCGCGCCGTCGCGGCGCACGGCGACGGTTTCCACCACCGGCACGCCGAGTTCGCGCTGCAGCGTCGGCACGTCGATCGCGATGCCGCGCCGACGCGCCGCATCCATCATGTTCAACGCGATCACCACCGGTTTGCCCAGCGCGATGACTTCCAACGCGAAACGCAAATGCAGGCGAAGATTCGTTGCGTCCACCACGCACACCAGCGCGTCGGGCGGCGGTTCCCCGGGGTAGAACCCGCGGCAAATATCGCGGGTGACGGCTTCGTCAAGACTCGCGGCCTGCAGGCTGTAGGCACCGGTCAGATCGAGCAACGCGAACGCACGGCCGCCGGGCGAGACCAGACGCCCTTCTTTACGTTCGATGGTGACGCCGGCGTAGTTCGCGACTTTCTGACGACTGCCGGTCAACAGGTTGAACAGCGCCGTCTTGCCGCAGTTCGGATTACCGATCAACGCGAGACGGAACGCGGACGCGCTCTGGGCGGCGACTTCGGTCATACGCCCTCGTCGGCGTTCGGGCGCAACCGCACCCGCGCCGCTTCGCCGCGACGCAGCGCGAAACGCGTGAATCCGATCTGGATCAACAGCGGCTCGGCGCCGAACGGCCCGGTGGCGACCACTTCCACGCGCTCGCCCGCCACGAAGCCCAACTCGCGCAGCCGTCTGGCGACAGCATCGTTCGCCATCAGGTCTTCGACGGCCTCCACCCAGGCACCGACACGCAAGGGCAGCTCGTTCAGTTTCACGTGATCGCCAATTGGGAATAGTTCTCAATTGTATATCACGAAGGCCGGCGATCGGGCTTTGATCTAAACCGGCAAACGCGCTCGCACAGGCGCTAGGTTGGGCGCTCGGTCGAAACGTCGCAGCCGCGACCCAGCGGAGCTTCCAGGCGCTTCGGCGCCCCCAAACGCCTCGTTCAGAATCCCCCGGAGCCGCTATGATGCCGCCACTCCCGGCACAGGTGACAGCATGAGCGAAAACCTGATCTTCCACCGCAACGGACCGATCACCCGCCTGCGCTTGAATCGACCGGATTTGCACAACGCTTTCGACGCCGACCTGATCGGCACCCTCAGCGCCGCGCTGGACGCCGTCGCCGCCGACAAAACGGCCCGCGTCGTGATACTGGAAGCCGCCGGCCCCAGTTTTTCGGCGGGCGCGGACCTCAACTGGATGCGCGCGATGGCGGTCGCGAGCGAGGCCGAGAATCGCGCCGACGCGATAGCGCTGGCCGGGCTGATGCGGCGCCTGGACGAGTTGCCCAAACCGACCATCGCCCGCGTGCAAGGCGCAGCGTTCGGCGGCGGCGTGGGCCTGATCGCGTGCTGCGACATCGCCATCGGCGTGCCGGAGGCGAAATTCGGGCTACCCGAAAGCCGACTCGGTCTGTTGCCGGCGGTGATTTCGCCCTACGTCATCGACGCCATCGGCATACGCCAAGCGCGGCGCTGGTTCGCCACCGCCGAGATGTTCGATGGCACCGAGGCGCTGCGCATGGGCCTGCTGCACGCGGTGGTCGAGGCCGACCATCTGGATGCCGCCGTGCACCGTCAGGTGGACCTGCTGTTGAGCGCCGGCCCGGTGGCCACCGCGCAGGCCAAAGCGCTGGTGCGCCGGGTCGCCGGCTGGCGCGACCGCGACCGTCTGGATCGCGACAACGCCGACCTCATCGCGCGCCTGCGCGTCTCGCCCGAAGGCCAGGAAGGCATCGCCGCGTTCCTGGAAAAACGCAAACCGCTCTGGCCGGGTTGATACTCCGCACGACCCGCCCTCACCCATCAGGAACGTCCGATGCTCGACCATCTGGGTTTCCCCGTCGCCGATTACCGGCGCAGCCGCGCCTTTTACGAGCGCGCCTTGGCGCCGCTGGACTTCGGCGTGGTGATGGAAGTCGATCGCGAAACGACCGGCGGCTACGAAGGCTGCGGCTTCGGCCCGCCGGGCCGACCGATGTTCTGGGTCGGAAAAGCCGAAGACGAAACGCCGGTCGGCGGTCTTCATATCGCCTTCACCGCCAACACCCGCGCGCAAGTGGATGCGTTCTATGCCGAGGCCATCGCCGCCGGCGGCCAGGACAACGGCGCGCCCGGCCTGCGCCCGCAATACCACCCGCATTATTACGGCGCGTTCGTGATCGACCCCGACGGCCACAATGTCGAAGCCGTCTGCCACCATCCGGAAGCCTCATGACCGCCACGAATGTCAATCCGATCCTCAATCTGGCCGATGTCGAGATGATCGACCTGGCCGAACGCGCCCGCCAACGCGGCGGCGAAATGCCGGCCGCGCGTTTCGGCGGCCGCATCGGCGCGATCGGGCCGAAGATCGGCGCATACAAACTCGGCTACAACCTCACCGAATTGGCGCCGGGCAAGGCAGCGTTTCCCAAACATTCGCATCGCGCGAACGAGGAAATGTTCTATGTCATCGAAGGCGACGGCGAACTGCGCTACGGCGACGCGACTTATTCGGTGCGCGCGGGCGATGTGATCGCCTGCCCGCCCGGCGGCCCGGACACCGCGCACCAACTCATCAACACCGGCGCGACCCCGATGCGCTATCTGGCGGTCAGCACGATGGCATTCCCCGAAATCTGCGAATACCCGGATTCCAACAAACTCAACGCGATCACCGGCTTCGGACCGGGCGATTTCCGCCAACTCGAGCGGCGCGGCGAAGGTCTGGATTACTGGGACGGCGAGGCATGAGCGCAGCGTCGGAGGCGGGGCCGTCGCGCAGGAAGGTCCTGCGGGATGCCCTGACGCTGATGGCCGGCGCGACGACGGCGCCGGGCTGGGCGCACGGCGGCATCGCCCGCGCTGATCCGAACCTCGCATGGCGCATGCCCGACGAAGGCGAGCCGCATGCCTGCACGTGGATGGCGTTCGGCCCGAGCGCGGCGATCTGGGGTCGGCGACTCTTGCCACGAGTCCGACGCGATCTCGCGCTGCTGGCGAGGACCATCGCCCGATACGAGCCCGTGCGGATGTTGGTGCGTCGCGAGGAGATGACGCTCGCGCGCGATCTGCTCGGCGACGCGCCGCGGGTCGAGTTGGTGCCCTGCCCGCTCGACGATTTGTGGATCCGCGATACCGGGCCGACCTTCGTTCGCGCCACCAGCGGCGGCAAGGGCGCGGTGGATTTCAATTTCAACGGCTGGGGCCGCAAACAGCGTCATGCCCGCGACGCGAAGGTGGCGGCGAAGGTCACGGCGATCGTGGCGGCGCGCACGGGCGCGACGCGCGTCCGCGCGCCGCTGACGATGGAAGGCGGTTGCATCGAAGTGGACGGGCATGGCACCGCGATCGTCACGGAAAGTTGCACGCTGAACGACAATCGGAATCCCGGCGTGAGCAAAGCGCAGTTCGAGGATCGACTGATGCCGTTGCTTGGGCTGAACAAGATCGTCTGGCTGCCGGGCATCCGCGGCCGCGACATCACCGACGGGCACACCGATTTCTATGCGCGTTTCGCTCGCCCCGGGGTCGTACTCGCGGGTTTCGAAGCGGACCCGGAGATTTACGATCACGAGGTCACGCAGCGGCACTTGGAGCTGTTGCGCGCCGCGACCGATGCGCAGGGCCGTCGTCTGGAGGTCGTCGCGCTGGAATCGCCGCGATCGATCAGGCCCGAGTGGGAAAGCGACGACTTCGCGGCCGGCTATATCGGTTTTTATCTCTGCAACGGCGCCGTGATCGCCCAGGAATTCGGCGACCGCGACGCCGATGCACGGGCGCGCGCGGCGCTGACCCGCGCATTCCCCGGCCGTACGATCGAAATGCTGAATATGGACGGCATCGCCGCCGGTGGCGGTAGTATCCATTGCGCCACCCAACAGGAGCCGGCATGAGCGCCGAACAAGACAAAACGCCGCAACCGCAAGCGCCGGCCTTCGATATCAAAGACTATCGGCAACCGCTGGTCACCTCGCTCGGCGTGGTGCTGGGGTTTCTGGTGGGCTTTCTCGCCCAATGGGTGTCCGAAGACGACTTCGCCTTGGCGAATGCGGCGGACACGCTGGTGTTTTGCGGCTGTCTGATCGGCGCGGTCCTGTTGATGATCGTGCTGTTCAGAATGCTGTCGCCGCCGACCGCGGGCGATCCGTCTGTGCGTTACAAGACGACGTTGCGTTTGTATCTCGCCGGGATCGCGACCGCGTTTCTCAGTCTTTTGATCGCCGCTTTCCTCTGATCGAGCCCCCATGTTCTCGAAAATCCTCATCGCCAACCGCGGCGAAATCGCCTGCCGCGTGATTCGCACCTGCCGCACGCTCGGCATCCGCACGGTGGCGGTGTATTCCGATGCCGATGCCGACGCGCAGCACGTGCGTTTGGCGGACGAAGCGTTTCCGATCGGCGGCTCGCGCCCGCAGGACAGTTATCTGCGCGGCGAGGTCATCCTCGATGTCGCATTGAAAGCCGGCGCGCAGGCGATCCATCCGGGCTACGGCTTCCTCAGCGAGAACGCGGACTTCGCCGATGCGGTGGAAGCCGCGGGGGTCGTGTTCATCGGGCCGAAAGCCGCGTCGATGCGCAAAATGGGCAGCAAAGCCGGCGCCAAACAATTGATGCAAGCGGCCGGCGTGCCGGTGGTGCCGGGCTACACCGGCGAGGATCAGTCGCCCGATTTGCTGCAGCGCGAAGCCGACGCCATCGGTTATCCGCTGATGATCAAAGCCGCGCACGGCGGCGGCGGCAAGGGCATGCGGATCGTGCGCAACGCGGCGGAATTCCTGCCGAATCTCGAAAGCTGCCAGCGCGAGGCGCGCAACGCCTTCGGCCGCGACCGCGTGCTGCTGGAGCGTTACGTCGAACACCCGCGGCATATCGAAATGCAGATTTTCGGCGACGCGCACGGCGAGGTCATCCATCTCAACGAACGCGAGTGTTCCGCGCAGCGGCGTTATCAGAAAGTGTTGGAAGAATCGCCTTCGCCGTTTCTCACGCCGGAACTGCGCGAGGCGATGGGCGCGGCGGCGGTGATGGCGGGGCGCGCGATCGATTACCAGAATGCGGGCACGGTGGAATTCATCGTCGGCCAAGATGGACAGTTTTATTTCATGGAGATCAACACGCGACTGCAGGTGGAGCATCCGGTCACCGAATACGTCACCTGTTTGGATTTGGTCGAGTGGCAATTACGCATCGCGGCCGGCGAACCGCTGCCGAAGGCGCAGCATGAGATCGCGCAACGCGGCCACGCCATCGAAGTGCGTCTGTACGCCGAAGACCCGGAAGCCGGTTTCTTGCCGGGCTCGGGCAAACTCGCGCGCTTGCGCCTGCCCGCGCCCGACGCGCATACGCGCATCGACGGCGGCGTGATCGAAGGCGATACCGTCACCATTTTTTACGACCCGATGATCGCCAAATTGATCGTCTGGGACGACAACCGCCCACGCGCGCTGGCGCGGCTGCGCGATGCGTTGGCGCAATGCGCGATCGAAGGGCCAAAATCGAATATCGCCTTTCTCGAACGCTTGGTGCGGCATCGCGAGATCGTCGACGCCACGATCGACACCGGCACGCTGGACCGCGATCTCGATGCGTTCATGCCCAAACCCGCAGACCCCGCGCAGGCGCGTATCGCGCGCGCCGCCGCCGCGGTCGCGACCTTGCTGCATGAGGAAGCGCGTACCCGCGAGGCCGCTGCGGCGAGCGGCGATCCCAGCTCGCCCTGGGCGCGGGCCGACGGTTGGCGCCTGGGACACGCCGGTCATCGGCGTTTGGTGTTGGACGACGGCGGCGAAAAACGCACGCTGCTCGCGCACGGCAGCGGCGGCGACTACCGCATCGACGACGACGGCGAGGCGATCGAAGCGCTCGGCGCGCGCCTGGAGGCCGATGGCGCGCTGTCTCTGCGTTTGAACGGCGAGAGTCGGCGGCTGCGCGTGGACATCGACGATGCGGGCGCGCTGCCGCGCGTCGCTCTTCACGACGGCGAGCGGCGCTGGCGATTCGTGCGCGAACCGGCCTACCGCCCCGCCGACGAAGCGGGCGCGAGCGTCGGCGATCGCGTCCTGGCGCCGATGCCCGGTCGCATCGTGCTGATCAAGACCAACGTCGGCGAGAGTGTCGAAGCGCAACAAGAGGTGTTGGTGATGGAAGCGATGAAAATGGAGCTGACGTTGAAGGCGCCGCGCGCGGGCGTGATCGCCGAGATTCGCGTCGGTGTGGGCGATTTCGTCGAAGCCGATGCGGCGCTGGTGGTGATGGGAGACGCGGCATGAAGCGCGCGACGAGATGCGTGTCGCTGCTCGCGGCCGCGTGGCTGTTGGCCGGTTGCGTCACGTTCGAATTCGCGCCGACCGAAAAACTCGGCTGCGACCCCGCGCTCGCGGGCGCATGGCGCGGCGAAAGCACCGCGGGCGAACGCAAGACGACGGCGGTGCTCGACGACCAATGCATGTTGACCGGCACCGACGAAAACGGCGCCACCGAAACCTATCGCTTGCGCACGACGGAATACGACGGCGCCCGCTACGTGGTGGTGGAAGAAGGCAAGCCGGCGACGATCTCCGACCGCGACGGCAACACCGTCGAAACCTGGCCCGGCACGCGCGTGCAATTGCTGCGCTATCGCCTCGACGGCGACCGCCTGCAACTCTGGGCGGCCGACGCGCGCGTCGCGGAAACCTTGGACGTTCGCGGCGTCGGCGTACACAGCGACGCCATGCGCGACCCGAAAACCGGCAAGCCGATCGCGAGCATGGTGCCCAGCAGCATTTACCTCAGCGGCAAGCGCAAGCGTCTCGCGGCGCTGCTGCGCGAACACGGCGACGCCCTGTATTCGGACATGACACCGGACAAGGCGCTGGTGTTGCTGCGCGTCGCGGAAGGCGCATCGCCGTGACCGACGACGTTCGCATCGTCGAAGTCGGCCCGCGCGACGGACTGCAGAACGAAAAGACGCTGATTGCGGCGTCCGCGAAAATCGAATTGATCGATCGCTTGTCCGCCACCGGGCTGCGCAGCGTCGAAGCGACCAGCTTCGTCAGCCCGAAATGGGTGCCGCAGTTGGCCGATGCGGCCGAGGTCTACGTCGGCATCGCGAAACGTCCGGGCGTGCGCTACCCGGTGCTGGTCCCGAACGAACAAGGTTACGAACGCGCACGCGCCGTCGGGGTGGACGAGATCGCGGTGTTCACCGCAGCCTCGGAAGCGTTTAACCGCAAGAACATCAACGCCTCGATCGAAGAATCGCTCTCTCGCTTCGTACCGGTACTCGAACGCGCGCGAGCCGACCGCGTCGCCGTGCGCGGCTATGTCTCCACCGTGCTCGGCTGCCCGTACCAGGGCGAGGTGCCGCTGGCCGACGTGGTACGCGTGGCAAAAGCGCTGCATGCGATGGGCTGCTACGAGATTTCGCTCGGCGACACCATCGGCGTCGGTACGCCGGGCAAGGCCGCGGCGATGCTGCGCGCGGTGGCGGCCGAGGTACCGATGTCGGCGCTGGCGGTGCATTTCCACGACACCTACGGTCAAGCGCTGGCGAACGTGCATGCCTGTCTGGAGGAAGGCGTGCGCGTGGTGGATGCGGCGGTGTCCGGCGCGGGCGGCTGCCCCTACGCCAAAGGCGCCACCGGCAACGTCGCCACCGAGGACGTGATCTACATGCTGCACGGCCTGGGGCTGCGGACCGGCGTCGATCTGGCTGCTTTGGCGGCTGTCGGACGTTGGCTGGCGCAGTTGCTCGGCCGCGAAAGCGGCAGTAAGGTGAGCCGAGCCATGTTCGCTCAAGACGATCAATCCCCCCGGGGCGGCGGCCGCGCATGACCCCACCCCACGCGGCAGCTCCGCCGGACGCCCCCCCGTCCGACTCCGCTCAGGCCGCGATCGGCTCGACGGACTCGCCGGGCACGACGGACACCCTCGCCGCGCTCGAGCGCGCGCAACTCGACCCCGCGCTGACGGCCGAAACCCGCGCCCTGCTCGCCCAAGCCGAAGCGGCCTTGCGTACCGCTGCGAACGAAACCGAATCCGAACGCCTGCGCTACACCGCGCTGTTCGACGCCGTGCCCGATCCGGTCAGCATCATCGATTGGGACGGCACCGTGCTGGATCTGAACAAGGCCGGCATGAAGGCCTACCGCCGAACGCGCGAGGAAGTCGTCGGCCAGCCGATCGAAGTGCTGAACCCCGACTTGCCGCAGGACCACATGGTGCCGGTGTGGGAAGCGCTCAGCCGCGGCGAGACCTACGTGGTCGAAGTCGCCAACATGCGCGCCGACGGCAGCCGCTTCCCGGTGGAAGTGCATTCGGCGGGCTTCGAATACAAAGGCAAGAAGCGCATCGTCGCGGTCGCCCGCGACCTCAGCACGCGTTGGCAGGCCGAAACCCGCTACCGTCTGCTGTTGGAATCCATCGACGTCGGCGTGATCCTGTTCGATCGCGATATGCACGTGATCACCGCCAACCCCGCCGCGCATCGCACGGTCGGCGGCGAAGTCGGGCAAAGCATCCACGAACTGTTGCGACCGGAGGATTGGAAGATCGTCGACGATCACGGCCGGCCGCTGTCGTTCCACGAATGGCCGACCACTCGCGCGCTGGAAAGCGCGCAGGTCATCAGCAACACCGTGATCGGTCTGTACCACCTGCCGAGCCGGCGGATGTCGTGGATTTCGCTCACCAGCGTGCCGGTATTCCAGGCCGACGGCACACAACCGCAGTTCGTGTTCGCGATGTTCAGCGACGTGACCGCGCTCAAACGCGACAACGTGTTGTTCGACCGCGCGCAGGGTCTGGCCCGCATCGGCGGTTGGGAATGGGATCGCGGCCGCAGCCGGCTGTATCTCACCCACGAAGCGCAGCGCATTCTCGGTCGTTCGCCCTCGCCGCAAACCATCGAAGATTTGTTGGCGGGCGTGTACGGCCCCGATCAAACCGTCTTGCGCACCGCGTTCGAACGCCTGATCGAAACCGGCGGCGGTTTCGACCTGGAGCTGCAGTACGTGCGCAGCGATCGTCTCGCCTGCTGGATCCGTGTGATCGGCGAAGCCGACACCGCCGACCCGGGCACCTCGCGCATCGTCGGTACGCTGCAGGACATCACCGAACGCAAACACGCCGAAGAAACGCTGCGCGTGCAGGCGCGCACCGACCCGCTCACCGGCCTGCTCAACCGCGACGCGATTCTGGTGGAGTTGGAGCAGCGCCTGCAGGACCCGGCGCAAGCCAAAGTCGCCGTGCTGTACGTCGATCTCGACCGCTTCAAAGTGGTGAACGACGTGTTGGGCCATTCCGCGGGCGACGAACTGCTCGCCGCCGCCGCGCAGCGCATCGCGCGCGCGGTCGGCGAAGAAGGCGCGATCGCGCGTTTCGGCGGCGACGAATTCCTGGTGATCTGCGGCGCCGGCGACGACGCCGAGCGCCCGGGCCGCATCGCCAACGCGATCCTCGATTCCCTGCGCGAAAGTTTCCGCTTCGACAGCGAAGAATTCGCCATCACCGCCAGCATCGGCGTCGCCATCGCGCCCGGCGACGGCGAGCGTCCGCAGACCTTGATCCAAAACGCCGATGCCGCGATGTACGACAGCAAGCGGCGCGCGCGCAACGCCTGGCAGGCGTTCACGCCCGCGCTGGCGCAGACGCAGGCGGATCGCCTCTGGATGGAAACGCATTTGCGGCGCGCCGCCGACAACGGCGAATTCCATTTGGTGTACCAACCGCAGGTGGATCTGCTGCGCGGTCGCATCGTCGCCGCCGAAGCCCTGATTCGCTGGCAAAACCATTCGCTCGGCGAACTGCGGCCCGACCGCTTCATCAGCCATGCCGAAACCACCGGCGACA
This sequence comes from Lysobacter sp., assembly GCA_020852215.1. Taxonomy (GTDB): domain Bacteria; phylum Pseudomonadota; class Gammaproteobacteria; order Xanthomonadales; family Xanthomonadaceae; genus Lysobacter_I. The sequence goes on from JADZBF010000420.1 coordinate 18,995, forward strand.
TCGTGCGCATCGGTAGCTGGGTGCTGCGCGAAGCCTGTCGCCAGGTCGCGCGCTGGCGCGATGCGGGCTTGGGCATCGTGCGCGTGGCGGTGAACGTCTCCTATCGCCAATTCATCGGCGAGGATCTGGCCGAAACCGTGCGCCGCATCCTCGACGAATTCCAATTGCCCGGCGCGGCCCTGGAATTGGAATTCACCGAACGCGTGCTGATCGAAGACGCGCCGGACACGTTGCGCACCTTCGCCGACCTGCGCGGCATGGACGTGGTGCTGACCATCGACGATTTCGGCGAGGGCTACAGCGCGCTGAATTATCTGCGCCGGTTGCCGATCCACGGCTTGAAGCTCAGCCAGTTGTTCGTGGCCGGCGTGCCCGGCAATCCGTCCGACGTGGCGGTGTGCCAAGCGGTGGCCGGCATCGCGCGCAGTTTGAATCTGGGCCTCGTCGCCGAGGGCGTGGAATCCGAAGCGCAGCGCCAATTCCTGCTGCGCTTGGGCGTGCCGATAGGCCAAGGCTTTTTGTTCGCACCGGGTTTGAAGCCCGACGATTTCGCGCGTCGGCTCGAAGCCGGCGGCATGCATCCTCTACCCGAGCGCTTCCCTGCGCATGACTGAGCCGACATTCACGATCAGCTCGATCGAGATCAGCCCGATTGAAGTCGGCCCGATCGAAATCCGCCCGATCGAAGCCCGCGACGACGCCGCCGTCGCCGCGATCATCCGCGCGGTGATGCCGGAGTTCGGCGCCAGCGGCTGCGGTTTCGCGATCAACGACCCCGAAGTGGATTGGATGTCGAAGGCCTACGCCGAATCGCGCTCGGCGTATTTCGTGGTCGAACGCCGCCTCGGCGATGGCACGCGCCTCGTCGAAGGCGGCGGCGGCGTGGCGCCGCTGGTCGGCGGCGACGAAGATGTCTGCGAGCTGCGCAAAATGTATTTTCTGCCGACATTGCGCGGCCTGGGCGCGGGCGCCGCGCTGATGGCGCGTTGCCTCGACGCCGCGCGCGCGGCCGGGTTCCGACGCTGCTATCTCGAAACGCTGACCGGCATGGACGCGGCGATGAAACTCTACGAACGCAGCGGGTTCCGTCGCATCCCGCAGGCGATGGGCGCCACCGGGCATGGCGGCTGCAATACGTTTTATCTGTTGGGTTTGTAGCGTGCGCTCATAGGGTGCGCTTGAGCGCACCATGCCGCCCGTCGCGCGAATCGGTTCGGTGCGCCGAGGCACACATATTCGAAGTGTGATTTTCGACATGTTCAGCGGAGCTGCGCTCCGCTCTACGGCGGGTCTTTAGCGGAGCTGCGCTCCGCTCTACGGCGGGTCTTTAGCGGAGCTGCGCTCCGCTCTACGTGGGGTTCGTTGGGATCTTCAGCGGAGCTTCGCTCCGCTCTACGTCTCGGGTTTAAGATTGTTTCTTCTTCATTCACGGCTTCATCGTTATGCGCACGGAAGGCACGCTCAGAAATTGGAACGACGACCGCGGTTTCGGTTTCGTCGTCACCTCCGAAACCAAGCAGGACGTGTTCGTCCATATTTCGTCGTTTCCGGAGACCGGGCGCCGCCCGCAGGCCGGCGAGCGATTGGCGTTCTCGATCGAAACCGACCACGACGGCAAGAAACGCGCGGTTGCGGTGAGTTTTCTCGATCCACCGTCCGCCGCCGCGCTCGCCGCGATGCGCAACGCACCGCAAGCCACACCGGCCTCGCGCCCCGTGAACGCCGCATCGCGACACGCGCGACGCCCTCGCACGGACCGTCACGGGTCGGAACGCCGCGCACGGCCGCGCGAAGGCGCGTTCGGCCGTCTCGGCGGCTTGGCGATCTTGTTGGCGGCGGTCGGCGCGGTCGGTGCGATCCTGCAACGCGACGCGATCGAAACCTATCTGCCGTGGTCGGCCGAACCCGCACCTGTTTCCTACGCGCCGAACGC
>JADZBF010000421.1 GCA_020852215.1 Lysobacter sp.
CGACGCCGCGCGCGGTCATGGACGCGCTGCGCAACAAACCGGCCGAAAGCGAAGTCGTGTTCGAACTGATGCGCGACCGTCGCGATGCGCGCGAACGGATCAAATTGCCCGAAGCGCTGGCGGTGATCCCCGCGATCCCCGATCAATACGCGGACCCCAACGATCGGCGACCGCCGCCCTTGCCGCAACCGAAGACGGGCTCCCGCGTGAGGCGGTGAGCGTTCGCGGGAACGGGAAACCTCGCAAGTCGATAATTGCGCACTCGGCGCGGGAAACGGCGAGTGGTCTTCTGCGCGGCGCAGTTGACCGTAGATATCGACAGCAGAATCTCGTTTTCGCGCATCCCCCGGCCTGCGCTTCTTTTTCGTTCGTCGACGCTCTGCTCCTATTCCACCCACTTCGCGAATACGGCGTCGATCTCGGCATCCGTCGCGCGCTTGCCCTCTTCGGACATTCCCGCCTGTTCGAACAAGGGTATGATCAACGCCAGTCCATCGATCTTGGTGCGCAGACGCAGGCCGTCTTCGGCGAGCGCCGCGTCCCAGCGCGCGCGAACCCGCTCCCAATACGGCGCGGTCTTTTCCCAGTAACGGTAAACCGGCCCGAAATCGATCGCCTTGGTCGCGCGATACTCGTTGAAGCCGAATTCGCGGACCAGCGCGCGCGTAGTACGGCCTTCCGCATCGCGCCGGACCTTCGTGTTGAATTGTTCGTGGGTCCATCCTTCCGCCGCGATCGTATGCCGATTGATCGCCACGATCGCGTTGTAGTCGCTGCGCTTGGTGTGTTCGCGGCGCGGCAAAGGACGCCAACTCTCGTCGCTGGTCCACATCGCGACGCCGTTATCGTAGGTCCATTGTCCGGTCCCGCAATAACGAGGGGCATCGCTCACTTCGTACACGCACTGGGTCCATGCGCCGCGGGTGCGCTCCGCGGGAATCGCGCGCATCGTCCAGGTCTGATCGGCGCTGAATTCGAAACGTAGGGCCGCTTCGTAGATCCAATCCTGGCGCCAGTGCTTGGTGACGTGGCCGGAACGCGTATCGACGAGAATATGCTGCAAGACTATTTTCCCCGGCGAGTCCTCGACCACGATCACCGCTTCGTCGCCGCCGCTGCGCTGTGCCGGCGCGCGTTCGTAACCGCTTTGCAAGACGACCGTCTCGTCGAAATGGAAGCCAACGACGTATTCGCCTCGCATCGCGAGAATCGACGCGCGGTCCCGAGCGTCGGGTTCGCGCTTCGCGCCGTCGGCAAACGCCATATTCGGAACCAACGAAACGGCGAGCGCGCACACAGCGACGCCTCGCGCGAAGCGACGCGGAGGAAAGAAAAGCGGAGTCGAGAAGAACAAGGGATCGGCCATATCGGAAACTCCAGTTGTGATTCTCAGGAAATTATCGTGTCGCATCACAGCGCAACGCTGCTGCTTTGGATACCTTCGATCCTCATCACCCGCCGCACGATGTCGCCGCCGAGCGACGATACGCGCCACGGGCTGGCCGCCAGCACGGCGTGGTCGGCCGGGCGCAACGCATGCAGGCGCAGCACACTGGCGCCCCAACGGACGGGCGTCTCGCAGTTTCGGGAGCGGCGCCATAGCATCGAGGCAGATCCTTCTTTACGGTCTGTTTTCGCGAACGGATCGAACCGTTCGCCACGCGGCAGTCGGTCTCGGACGCGATCCCACGCGAAGAAATCGCTTTCGGGCAAGAGATAAAGTCGCCAGCAATCCCGGTTTTCACGGTCGCGAAACGACAGGCATTCGTACCAACCGTCGGTTTCGATCCCGCAGCGCGCATAGGCGCTGGCCGCCTGCAGCCACCCACCCAATTCCCCGCCGTAGCGCTCGCAGAACACGCACAGCACCGGGCCGAGCGTCGCAAGATCCTCCATCGACGGCATCGTCGAGGCGAACACGACGTCTGCCGTCGGAGCCTCGTCTGTGAAGCGGGCGCTGTCGGCATCCACGGCGCTACCACTCGAACGCGAGGCTCAGCGCAAAGGAGCGCCCGGGTCGGGTGTAACGGTCGACCGTCGCACTGGTCGCGGCGACGCCGGGCACATCGGCCCAATCGGTGTAGGTGCGGTCGGCCAGAGTGAATATCCCGATGTTGGCGCGCCCTCCCGGCGCGAAGCGCCAATGGGCGAACAGGTCCCAGACGCCATAACCGGCTGGCCGATACAGCGCCGAGTCAGACACGCGCCGCGGGCGCGACGCGAACGTTCCGGCCAACTCGGCGCCCCAACGCGCGCGCTCGAACGCCAGACCGAGAGTGCCGCGCAACGGATCGACCGAGTCCAAGGGTCGATTTTCGGTGCGGTCCTGACCGTGGGCATAGGCCGCGGCACCGCGCAGCGACCAATCGGCGAGCCGGTCGCTCAGCCCACCGAGATCGACGCCGCCCTTCAATTCCGCGCCGCGGATGCGCGCGTCGCCTACGTTCTGCGACTGGAACACCTGTAGCCCCGACCCGTCGATTCCGACGAAACGTAGCGATTCGATGAAGTCGCGATACCGGTTATCGTAGAGCGCGAACGAAAACCATGCCGTCTCGCCGCCGAAGCGCAGGCCGGCTTCGACACCATCGCTGGTTTCTGGCTTGAGATCGGGGTTGGCGATCGCGGTATAACCGAAAGCCAGATTGGTGAAGCCGACGTTGACATCGCTGTACGGCGGCGCGCGAAAGCCGCGCGCGTACCCGGCGAACAACGACCACTCCGGCGCGAAGCGCCAGATCGCGCCCAGCTTGGGCGACACGCTGGTTTCGCTGAGATTTTCGACGGCGACGCCGGGATTGTCGGCAGCGAAGATCGCATCGACGTCGGGCCTCAGCGCGTAACGGTCCACGCGCAGCGCCGGAATCAACCGCCATACGCCGTCCTCGCCGAACGCGATTTCGTCCTGCACGAACAGCGCCAATTCGTCGACGCGGCTGTTGGGAAAGTCGCGCACCGGGAAGGAGTCGGGCGAAATGACAGGCGTGACCGCGCCGGTGACGAGATTCGTCGCGAGTCCGTCGCGTTTCTGACGGGTATCGGTGCGCGTCCATTCCAATCCGTAGGACCACGCATGCGTGCTGGCGCCGAGCCGCATCTCCTTGCCGAACAACGCTTCGGCGCCGAAGAGACTTTGATCGAAATCGAATGCGCGCTGGCGGCGCTGACCCGTACCGCTGGCCAGCCGACGCACCTCGTCCGTATTCTGGATCGTCTCGCTGTCCTGTCGATAGACCGACCAGCGCAGCGAATCGGCCCAACGCCAACCGGCGGCATCCAGCTCGTGCTCCAACGCGACGCGCGCACGCGTTTGATGATCGTCGCCGGTCAGCGAGAGCGTGGTCGCGCCCGTGAAGGCGGAGAATCCCAGGCCAGTGCGGACATCGGTGTCGGCCGCATCCTCGTTCCCTTCCACGATCAGTCGAAGCCGCTGCGTATCGCCAGGGGCGTATATCAGTTTCGCCAAGAGACTGCGCCCGTCGCGCTCCTGCGGATTCGGCGTCGTGCGCAGCGCGCCGTCGACGTCGCGCTCACCTCCGTTTTCCTGCGCTTCGCCCTGACGATGCCCAGCCGCGAGCAACCAAGACCAGCGCTCGCCGCCCATCGCCAACGTGGCGCCGCCGAACAGGCCGTTCCAGTCGCTTTCGTAACCCAACTTCGCGCCGATGTGGCTGCGTTTGCCGTCGACCAGATAGTCCTCCGGGTCCTTCGTGCGGAAAGACACCACGCCGCCGAGCGCGTCCGAACCGTAGAGCGCACTGCCGGGTCCGCGCAGCACTTCGACTTGCTTGAGCGTATCCAGATCGACGAAATTGCGGTTGGCGTTCGAAAAACTGCCGATCGAAAACGCATCGGAGACCGGAATTCCGTCGGTTTGGATCAACACGCGATTGCCGCCGAGGCCGCGGATACGGATATCGCCCAAATCGAATCGCCCGAACGACGACGAGACCGATATGCCGGGTTCGTAGCGAAAAAGATCTTTCAAGTCGCGGACGAGCCGAGCGTCCATCGCATCGCGGTCGATGGCGTCGACGGTATTCGCCACGTCTGCCAAGGTGCGCGCACCCAGCGTGGCGACGACGACGATGCGGTCGAGCTCTTCGACATCGGCACCATCGGGCTGGGTCGGCTCGACCTGCTCGGCGGCATCGGCCGCGAACGGCAGCGACAGGCATGCAAGCAAAGCGAAACAAAGCGGATTCGGACGCATAGCGGACTCGTGTCGGGAAAACACAAGGCGGCTGGCGCCCGGCGAACCGGTGGCTTGCATGCCTGGAGGGAGAGGCAACCGTCACCGCATCCGCGGGGACGATCGTTCTGGGATTACTTCGTCAAGATCAATTTGCCGTTGCGCGTATGGCGAAGCCGGTAGCTGACATCGCCATGTTGAATGACGATCTCGCGCGTGCCCTTGAGCAACCCGGCACTGTCGAAAACATGTTGCGCCGCAACAGCCGCGGCCGAGAATCCGCTATCGGATTGGGCGCGCAGGGGAACGAC
>JADZBF010000422.1 GCA_020852215.1 Lysobacter sp.
CCGTCGATCGGCGCGTTGTTCAGATCGCCCGCGATCGCGAAGCGCGCGTCCTTCGGCAAACCGCCGCAGCGGCCGGCATCGTCGCAGAGCCATGCCGCGTCGGCGGGCTTGTTGTCGAGATATTCGCGCCATAGCCGCAGTTCGTCGGCGTTGCGCGCGCCGTTGCGGTCTTCCGGGCCCTCGTACACAGGCGGCGTGGGATGCGAGACCCGGAAATGCAAACGCCCCTGCGGAGTGTCCACCGGCACGTCCAAATGGGTCTTCGACGACAGCCGCAGTTCGCGCCAAATCGCATCGGGGTAAAATGGCGTCGATGTCATGCGTGCGGTGATCGGACGCATCGGTTTGCGCGCGCCGGGCATCGTGCTCCATTTCAAATTCCGGAAACTGCGCACGGCTAAGGTGTCGATCGGATAGCGCGACAACACCAGCAGGCCGTATTGCCCGGGATGCAAGCCGTAACCCCAGGCGTCGTCGCCGCGTTCGCGGCCCTGCGTACCGACTTTGCCGTCTTGATTGAGATCCAAACCGCTCGGCACGCCGGTATTCACCGGCGCGAAATAGCGATAGCGATACTCCAGCGGCGCCAGACCTTCGCCCTGCGATACGCCGAGATAGCGCTGTTGGAACAAATCGGCGGCGCGGCCTTCGGCGTCGTAATCGAATTCGTTGAGCAGCAGCAGATCCGGGCGCACGGTTTGCAGAACCGATGCGATCTTGCGCGCGTTCGCATCGTCCTGTTCGAGCCGCCGGATCAAACCGCCGTCGGCGTCGTCGTACAACGACGCGTTGTACGTCGCCACGCGCAGCGGCAGCGCGGCGGCGAGCGCGCGCATCGCTTGCTCGGACATACGCTCCGCGGCGGCGGCGGGGTCGCCGTGGACGACCACGCGCAGGCAGCCCGCGACAGAGGCGGCGAGCGCGACGATGGCGGCGAAAGCGAGTGCGCGCGCGGCGGTCGTTCCTGCGCGCGGCGATGAAAGCAAAGTCATGAGGCGTCGTCTCCTGCGAGCGGCTCGTTTCGGGCCGTCTGCGCGTTGTCGTGCATGGTCGCCCAATGGTGCCCGTCGAAACGCTCCAGCGCGTCGAAGCGGCGTTTGTAGTCCATCTTCGGATGGCCGTCGATCCAGTATCCGAGATAAAGATGACGCAATCCCTCGCGCTTCGCCCAGGCGATTTGACGCAGGATCGCGTAGGTGCCGAGGCCGCGCGCCGCGTCGGCGGGGTCGTAGATCGTGTAGACCGCCGACAGCGCGTCGTCGGCGACATCGGTCACCGCAAGCGCACGCAAGACGCCATCGTCGCCATTCTCGCGCTCGCCGCGGTCGCGCAATTCCAGAAACCGCGTCGTGCTCCAGTCGCCGATCAGGAAACGATCGAATTCTTCGGCATCGTGGCCGCTCATGCCGCCGCCCGGGTGACGCTGGCCGAGATAACGTCGATAGAGATCGAAGCGCTCGTCGTCGCGTTTCGCCGGGACGATGCGTTCTTGCAAATCCGAATTGCGCGTGAGGCAACGCCGTTGGCTGCGATTCGGCGCGAAGCGGTCCACTGCGATGCGCACCGCGACGCAGGCGCGGCAGTCCTGGCAGTGCGGGCGATAAATGAGATTGCCGGAGCGGCGAAAGCCCCACGACAGCGCGAGCGGAAACGCGCGCGCCAGCCGCGGATCGCTCGGGTCCAACACCAAATCGCGCGCCTGCCGTTCCGGCCAATAGCCGCAGGCATGGTCGGCGGTGTGGAACAGACGCAAATCCTGCAACTCATGCGCGTTCGCGGCGCCGCCCTCGCGTCGGCTCATGCGAGCGCGCTCCCGGACGCAGCCCACTGCGCGATCGTCGCGACATAGACGACCGCCGACAGTGCGCCCGCGGCCGCGCCGACGACGAGGTCGCGCGGCGTATGTCGCCGCAACGCGGCGCGCGACCACGCGACCGTCGCGGCGAACGCCAGTCCGACCAGCGCCGCCGTCGGCGACCATGTCCACAGCAGCCCCGCGGCGAATACCGCGAACGCCACATGCAGCGACAACTTGCACCAGCGCGACGAGGCGCGCGCCGCCAACACCATCATGGCCGCCAGCGCCGCGCCGAGCGCGAGTTCGCGCTGACCGCGCAGCAAAGCGATGGCGGTGACCGCGACCAACAACCAGGTCAGCGCACGGTTGAGTCCGGCACGTTCGCTCGGTTCGCTGGCGTCGATGTGCGTCCAGCGTGCGCGTCGGACTTGTCGCCACGAAAACGCCACGACTGCGGCCGCGATCAGCGCCAAGCCCAGCAACGTCGGCCAAATCGGGCCGGTATCGCGCATGAGCGATAACCACGCCATCGCCGACGGCAGCGTCAGCAAGGGATGGCCGAGGATCGAAATCGAGCGGGCGAGGCGATCGAGCATGCGCTCAGGATACCGGCGCGACGGTCCCGCTCGCGAGTTCGATGTTCAGATTCTGCCGGACGCGATCAGCCCGGCGATGAGCCCGCCGAAGCCGCAGATCAATCCGATCGCGCCGCCGATGGTGCAGGTGATGCGTTCGCGCCGGCGCCGCGCCGCCGCGCCGATCGGGTCGCGCTGCGCGTCCAGCGCGCGTCGCCGCGCGGTGACGCGTCGCTGCACCACGGTGCTTTGATAGAAGATCGTCGCCATGAACGCGAGGCCGGACGCCACCGTCAGCATCCAGCCGTCGTCGTAGCGCGCGATCAACAACATCGCGATCAAAAATCCGACCGTGGCCAGCGCGTTGACGGCGCCGATGCGGATCAAACTGCGCCGCTCCTCGTCGTCGACGGCTTTGCGCAGTTCCGCGCGGGTGCCGAGCCAGATACCCGCGAACCCGGCCAGGATGGCGATGGCGAGACTGCCGACGCTGCCGAGCGCGATCTTGGCCAGACTATTCGCGCCGGCCGCCGCGCTCGCGCCGAGA
>JADZBF010000423.1 GCA_020852215.1 Lysobacter sp.
GCCGACGTCGGCGCCCTTGGTGAAGATGCCGCCGCCCAAGCGCGCGAAGATCGAGATCAGCGACGAGCCGAAGGCCAGGCCGATCATCGGCTGCATCGCCTGCTTCACGCCCTCGGCGTCGGTCGCGCCCTTGCTGACCAGCCAGTAGTAACCGGCCACGCCCAGCAGGCCCAGACCGACCACCAACATGCCGGTGATCGCGCCGCCGCGGAAGCTGACGGCCAAGGCGTCGTTCAAGCTCTTGGTCGCCGCCTGCGTGGTGCGCACGTTGGCGCGCACCGAGACGAACATGCCGATAAAGCCGGCCAAACCCGACAGCACCGCGCCGATGGCGAAGCCGATCGCGGTGGGCCAGCCCAGACCGGGCACCAGCCCGATCACGAAGAACAACACGGCGCCGACGATGGCGATCGTGGTGTATTGCCGGCGCAGGTAGGCGCCAGCGCCTTCCTGGATCGCCGCGGCGATCGTCTGCATCCGTTCGTTGCCGGCCGGCTGCGCCATGATCCAGCGCGCGGACACGATGCCGTACAGAATCGCGATGACCGCAGCGGCCAACGCGATCCACAAAGCCTGTTGCTCGAGCATGAAAAGTCTCCCCGGAGTCTTCAAGGACTACAAATTGAGTGGTGTAGAGCGATGATTGCAAACCGATCAACTATGGCACAGGCCCCGGGCCTCGCCAATCTTGCGAGGGGGGAATGCGCGGCGCTGAAGCGGTTTTGTGCGGCGCAGTATAAAGCAAGGCCGAAAATCTCGGGTTTTTTGAGGGCTGGGCGGCCGGGCGGGAGTCCTGGCTCGAATAAAACCGGGTATCCGTCCGCGAGGATTCAGGCAGGCTGTGACAGCGTGCGGTCCGTGCGGCCTTCCGTGGGCACCGCTCGGCGGCCGGCGATTGGGCCGCTTTTCGCCCCGTTCTGAGCACACTGGTCCTGCCCTCGACCCGCCCCAACGCCCGCCCCTGTCACCGGAGCCCCCATGCGCCACCTGTCCTCATCTTCGATCGCGCTGGCCTGCGTGCTGGCTGCCGCGGCCGCTTGGCCCTCGGCCCCGGCTCGTGCCGCGGACCCCGCCCCCGAAATCCGGCGCGACCCGTACCCGCCCAAGCGCGACGGCGAGGTCCACACCATCCGCATCATTCCCGAGGCCTGCGTCTATCTGGTCGGTCACTTCACCGGCGACGCGGCCGTGCCGTATCGCTACGGTGCCAAACGCAACGCCGCGCGCTGCCAACCGCGGGCGCAGCTCGTCGATCCCGCCAAAGTCGCGCCCTCGGTCGCCGCCGGCTGGATCCTCAACGACATCGTGCGCATCCCCAGCGCGATCTGCGCCGAACGCACGGCGGTCGTGCGCGTCTGGCGCAAACCCGCCGTCAACGTGCCGCCGCCGCCCGACGCGCAAGGTCGCTCGCGGATTTATCTCGACGAATCCAAACAGCGCGCCGCGCGAGGCGCATTGGCGCCGGTGCCGAAATACGTGGCGCTGCTGTCGATCGAAGGCGACGCCTGCAGGCGCTGAAGGTGTTGGATCGTAAAACGACCGCTTGGCGAAGTGGCTATCCGTCGAAGCCGTTATCTTGCGGAGTTTTCATCCCGCAAAAAACAGTCATCTCACGAAGCATTGATTTCGCAAAAAAAAGCTGTCATCCCGAGCGCAGCGAGGGACCTGTTTTTATCTCGCTTGAGATCGCATAAAAAGCAGGTCCCTCGCTGCGCTCGGGATGACAGTACTTTATTCCGATAGAGACTCAGAGCGATGTACCTGCCGATGGCCTAAGGATATCGATGACATCGACGGCCTCAACGCCGTGATCATCATCGACATCAAAAACGTCATTCGCCCAATCGCACACCGATATCGCGCATGAACGCTTCGACTTCGCGGGTGTAATCGTTGTCCTCGCCCAAGTCGCGATTGATGTCGCCATGCGACATCGGTTTCGCCAGTAGTTGCGTGCGCGTGCCGTATTCGCGCGCCTTGCGCAGAAACGCCGCATTGGCCGGGCAGGAATCGGCGCGTTCGCTGGCGCAGACGACCAGGGTCGGCGCGAGCTTGCCGCTCAAACGATGCATCGGCGACGCGCTGCGCCAATACGCCGGATCCGCGCCGAACGCGTCCGCGAACAATTGCGGTCGCCAGCGCGTTTCCATCGTTTTCACCGTGTCGATCGCGCCGCTGTCCAACAGCACATTGCCGCGCCACGGCGCGACGCCCGCATCGCGCGAAATCTCCGGCATGGTCGCCACCAATCCGACCAGATGCGCGCCGGCCGAATGGCCCATCAACACGAATGCGTTCGGATCGCCGCCCAATGCCGCCACGCGCTGTTGCGCCGAGACGATCGCCCGGGCCACATCGCGCGCCTGTTCCAGCGGATCGGCGTCGGGCACCATGCGGTAATTGGTGGACACGACGAACGCGCCCGCGGACGTCCAACGCCGTTGCTTCGCGTCGATCATGCCCGCCATGGCTTTATCGCCGCGACGCCAGCCGCCGCCATGAACGAAGAAAATCGTCGGCGCGCCCGCGGTTTTCGTCGGCGCATAAAGATCGTAACGCTGGCTCGCGTGCGTGCCGTACGCGATATCGCGCATCGCCGCGGCATCGTTGCGTTCCCCCGCGACGGCGGAAGACTGCTGCGGATCGCGCAGCCACAGACCGAAGGCCGCCACCGCCGCGAAGGCGAGCAGCGGCCAAGGGCGACGCGCGTTCATCGCTGCGGCGCTTGTTGCGGCCGATTCGCGCGATCGCCGCGCTTCTGGCCTTGCCCGTCTCGACGCTGCATGCCCTTGAACTGCCCGCGATGTTCTTTCATCCACGCGCGACGCTGTTCCGGGCTCATCGTCTTGAGTTTTTCGCGCAGCGCGGCGCGTTGGGCCGGCGGCACGCCTTGGCCGCGCCGCTCGAACGCCGCGCGGGCCTGCGCGCGTTGCTGAGGCGTCA
>JADZBF010000424.1 GCA_020852215.1 Lysobacter sp.
AAGCGAAGACTTTGCCCGGCTGCCCGATCAGCGGTTGCTTGAGGATGCGGTTGGCGCAGGTGGCCAAGGTGTACAGCGCGCTCGACAGACATGCGTCTTCCTCGTACGCCATGCCGCTGGTGTGCGAGAACAATTGCTCCAGCGTGATATTGCGTTTGCTGGCGTCGACCGTCGGGAAATACTGACCGACGGTGTCGGTCCAACGCATCCGACCTTTTTCGACGAGGCGCGCGATGGCGATGGCCGAAATCCACTTGCTGGCCGAGGCGATGCGTACGCGAGTGCCGAGCGTATAGCCGCCGAACGCGCGGCGATACACGACGCTGCCGGCTTTGTTCACGCGCAGCGAGGCGCCGTCGAGCGAATAGGTTTGCACGAAGCGCTGCATTTCGGCGCTGACGGGCGTGAAGTCGTAGGGCGGCGCGGCTTTCGTCGCGCCCGGTGCGCCGAGCGCGGCGACCAGGACGCATACGAACGCAGCGATGCGGATAGGAACGGGGGACATGGCGATGCTTCCTTGAAGTCGAGAAGGGGCTTCGGTGCGGTCGGATCGCGAGGGCGCATCGCGATGACGCGATCGCGAAGGCACGACCGCGAAGGCACGACCGAAGCAAGGCCATGAACGCGAGGTCATCGCGACGGTTGACGGTTTCGGCGCGGCGCGCGGCGCGAAGTTGTAAACGAATGTGTCGGGACGTTCGGCATCGGTCGTAGAATGTGCGCCCCACGTTCCGTTCGTACCGCCTATGCCGCCCACCGCCGCGCTGATCGACATCGGCGCCAATCTCACTCACGAAAGTTTCGATGCCGATCGCGATGCGGTGCTGCAGCGCGCGCGCGCCGCGGGCGTGACGCGCATGGTCGTCACCGGCGCGTGCCGCGCGCATTCGCCGAAGGCCGCGATCCTGGCGCAGACCTATCCGGGCGAATTGTTCGCCACCGCAGGCGTGCATCCGCACCACGCCAGCGAATACACCGACGAATGCGACGCGGAGATGCGCGCGTTGCACGCGCGGCCCGAAGTGGTGGCGGTGGGCGAATGCGGTCTGGATTATTTCCGCGATTTCTCGCCGCGGCCGGCGCAGCGCAGTGCCTTCGAACGGCAATTGCAGTTGGCCGCGGATCTCGCGGCCTCAGGTCGGCCGAAGCCGCTGTTCCTGCATCAACGCGACGCGCACGAGGACTTCGTGGCGATGATGAAGAATTTCGACGGCCGCCTCGGCCCGGCGGTGGTGCATTGCTTCACCGGCACGCGCGAGGAATTGTTCGCGTGCCTCGACCGGGATTGGCATATCGGCATCACCGGCTGGCTGTGCGACGAGCGCCGCGGCACCCATCTGCGCGAACTGGTGAAGCACATTCCGGCGAACCGGCTGATGATCGAAACCGACGCGCCTTATCTATTGCCGCGCACGGTCAAACCCGCGCCGTCGCACAGGCGCAACGAACCGATGTACTTGGCGCATATCGTCGAGGAATTGGCGCGCGACCGCGGCGAGAGCGTCGAAACGGTCGCCGCCGCGACGACGGCGACGGCGACCGCCTTTTTTGGATTGCCCGCGGGCTGACGCATCCCGACGATGTCGGGGCGAATCCAGGCACAACTCTGGTTGAGCAGCCGTTATCGCCTGAATAGGACAACCTCCGGGACATTCGGCAGGGGCGCGAAATACTGAACTAGTCGGTACACTGCGCGCCTGCCGACCTTCCGGAGCCCCCCGGTGCCTATCGCACTCCGCGCCGTCCTGCTCATCGCCGTCGCTTCGTCGATGCTCGCCGCCTGTTCCGGCGAAGACACCGCCGGCCAGACGACCGCCCCCTCGGCCGCCATGGCGGTGACGACGGCGCCGGTCGTCGTCCGCGCACTACCGCGCAGCGTCGCGGTCTCCGGCGCGGTCGCCGCGGTCGAAGAAATGCAGCTCGGCGTGGAAGTCGGCGGCCTGCGCGTCACCGCGCTGTCGGTGGATGTGGGCGAAACCGTGCGCCGCGGCCAAGTGCTGCTGCGCTTGGATACCCGCATGCTGGACAGCGAATTGGCGCAGGCCGCGGCGGCGCTGCGCGAAGCCGAAGCCGGCGCGGGTTTGGCGCGGGCGAATCTGGCGCGCGGCCAGAACCTCGTTCGAGACCGTTACATCAGCGCCACCCAATTGGACGAACTGCGCGCCGCACGCACCCAAAGCGAGGCCCGCGTGGGCACCGCGCGGGCGATGCGCGACGCCGCCGCTCTGCGCCGCAGCTTCGCCGAATTGCGCGCCCCGGCCGACGGCGTGATCTCCAAACGTTTGGTGCAACCGGGACAGGTAGTGATGGCCGGCGGCGACTTGTTGCGGCTGATCCGCGACGGCCGTCTTGAATGGCGCGCCGAGCTGCCGGTCGCGGAATTGACCTCAGTCGCGCCCGGCGACCGGATCACGCTGCGCGCGCCCGGTGGCGCCGAAGTCGAAGGCCGCGTGCGCGCGGTCAGCCCGGGCGTGGACATCGCCACGCGCACCGGCACGGTGTACGCCGATTTGCCGCAACCCGAAGGTCTGGCCGCCGGCGCTTATGTGGAAGGGCGCATCGACACCGGCACCGTCGATGCGGCCACCGTTCCGACCGCCGCGGTCGTCTTGCGCGACGGCTTCCCCACCGTGTTCGTAGTCGACACCAAGGCCGGCGTCAATCTCGCGCATGCCGTGCGCGTGCGTACCGGCGCCAAGGGCGGGGATGCGGTGCAACTGCTCGACGGCCCGAAACCGGGGCAATCGGTGGTGACGACCGGCGCGGGTTTCCTCGCCGACGGCGACCGCATCCGCATCGTCGCAGCGCCCGCGAAGGCCGCCGCGACCACATCCACAACCGCAACCACGCCCGCGACCGCTGACGGGAGCGCGATGCGATGAGCGGCGGCGGCGGTGGATTGTCGTCCTGGGCGATCAAGCGTCCGCTGCCGGCGCTGATGCTGTTCTTCGTGCTGTGCGTGGCCGGCCTGTGGGGCTTCCATACGCTGCCCGTCGCGCGATTCCCCGACATCGCGTTCCCGATGACGGTCGTCACCGTCAGCCAACCCGGCGCCACGCCGGCACAGTTGGAAACCGAAGTGACGCGACGCGTGGAGGATTCGGTCGCGACCGTGCCGAACATCAAACGCATATCGTCGGTGGTGACCGAGGGCGTGAGCAGCACCTTCGTCGAATTCATTCTCGACGCCGATCTCGCCACCGCGCTCGACGACACCCGCGATGCGGTGACGCGGATCCGCAGCGATTTGCCGCAGGACATCCTGGAGCCGGTGATCGGCAAAGTGGATATCGGCGGCTCGCTGCAGACGTACGCGGTATCGGCGCCACGGATGCGCGCCGACGAACTGTCGTGGTTCGTCGATCGCGATGTCGCCCGCGCGCTGTACGGCGTGCAAGGCGTCGCCAAAGTCACGCGCATCGGCGGCGTGGATCGTCAGGTTCGCGTCGATCTGGATCCGGACGCCCTGCTTGCCTGGGGCGTGACCGCCGGCGACGTATCGCAACAATTGGCGCGCATCCAGGTGGAGCGTCCCGGCGGAAAGAGCGAGATCGGCGGCGAACAACAAACCATTCGCACCATCGCCACCGTCGGCAGCGCGCAGCAGTTGCGCGACTACAGCATCAGCCTTCCCGATGGGCGTTCGGTGCGTTTGTCGGCGATCGCGCACGTGCACGATGCGGCTGCGGACGAAAGCCAGGCGGCCTTGCTCGACGGCAAACCCGCGGTAGGTTTCTCGCTGTCGCGCACGCGCAAATCCGACGAGTTGAAAGTCTCGGACAACGTTCGCAAGGCGCTCGACGCGCTGAAAGCCGCGCATCCGGGCATCGAATTCCGGCTGGTCAGCAACACCGTGGAAGAAACCGAACGTTCCTATCGCTCGTCGATGACGATGTTGTGGGAAGGCGCGCTGCTGGCGTTGTTGGTGGTGTGGTGGTTCCTGCGCGATTGGCGCGCGACCTGGGTGTCGGCGGTAGCGTTGCCGCTGTCGATCATTCCCACGTTCGCGGTGTTGGCCTTGCTCGGCTTCAGCCTGAACATCATCACCTTGCTGGCGCTGTCGGTGGTGGTGGGCATTCTGGTGGACGATGCGATCGTCGAGATCGAAAACATCGTGCGCCATTTGGGCATGGGCAAATCGCCGCTGGACGCCGCGCGCGACGCCGCGCAGGAAATCGGCACCGCGGTGATCGCCACCTCGCTGACGCTGGCGGCGGTGTTCGTGCCGGTGGCGTTCATGCCCGGCATCGCCGGCAAGTTCTTTCGCGAATTCGGCTGGACCGCGGCGACGGCGGTGATGTTCTCGCTGCTGGTCGCGCGCTTGCTCACGCCGATGATGGCCGCGTACCAACTCAAGCCGCACCCGCAGCAGGACTTCGCTGAGTCGCCGCTGATGCGTCGTTATTTGGGTTGGGTCGACGCGTCGCTGCGCCATCGCTGGCGCACCTTGCTGGCCGCGTTCGGCCTGTTCGTCGCATCGCTCGGGCTGTTGCCGTTCATCCCCACGACCTTCATTCCATTCACCGACCTGGGCCGCAGCAATCTCAGCATCGAATTGCCGCCGGGCGCGCCGTTGGAGCAAACCATCGCCGTCGCCGAGCGCGCGCGGGTGACGCTGGAAGGCATCCCGGAACTCAAGCAAACCTTCACGATGATCGGCAGCGTGTTGGACCTGGGCGACCCGGGCAAAAGCGGCGCGGGCGAAACGCGCAAAGCGACCCTGGTGCTGGATTGGGGCACCGCCGGCGATCGCGATCGCGATCAGAAAACGTTGGAGCGCGAGGTCCGCGCGCGACTTGCCGACGAGCCCGGCGCGAAGATCAGTTTCATCAGCAGTGAACCGGGCGAAATGATGCAACTGGTGTTGGCCGGCGACGATCCGCAAACGCTCGACGCGGCGGCGGCGGCGGTGGAACGCGATCTGCGCAAACTCGAAGGCCTGGGCAGCGTGTCCTCGTCCGCATCGTTGCTGCGCCCGGAAGTGCAAATCCTGCCCGATTCGGCGCGCGCCGCGGATCTGGGCGTCGCCACCGCCGATATCGCCGAGGCCACGCGGATCGCGACCAGCGGCGATTACACCCAGCGCATGGCGAAATTGAATCTCGCCGACCGCCAGATTCCGATTCGCGTGGGCTTCGCGCGCGACGCCCTGAGCGATCCCGCGTTGATCGGTCAATTGCGCGTGCGCGGCCGCAACGGCCCGGTGCCGCTGGCGGCGGTGGCGGACATCCGCGACGGCAGCGGCCCGTCGGTGATCTCGCGCTATCAGCGCCAACGCAACATCACGCTCACCGCCGAACTCAACGGCCGGCCGCTGGGCGAAGTGATGAACGAAGTGCAGGCGTTGCCGTCGGTGAAGGCGTTGCCGTCCGGCGTGGAATTCCTCAACGCGGGCGACGCGGAAATCTTCGTCGAATTGTTCTTCGGTTTCGCGATGGCGATGTTGGCCGGTCTCGTCTGCATCTACATGGTGTTGTTGCTGCTGTTCAACCACGCGATCCAGCCGCTGACGATTTTGACCGCGGTGCCGCTGTGCGCGGGCGGCGCGTTCGGTGCGCTGTTGGTGAGTGGGAACATGCTGTCGCTGCCGGCGTTGATCGGCCTGTTGATGCTGATCGGCATCGCCACCAAGAACTCGATCCTGCTGGTCGATTACGCGGTGGTGGCCGAAGACGAACACGGCTTGTCGCAGCACGAAGCGCTGATCGACGCCTGCCGCAAGCGCGCGCGACCGGTGATCATGACCACCTTGGCGATGGGCGCGGGCATGTTGCCGCTGGCGATGGGCCTGTCCGGCGACTCCAGCTTCCGCGCGCCGATGGCGTGGGCGGTGATCGGCGGCTTGATCACCTCCACGCTGCTCAGCCTGATCGTGATTCCCGCCGCGTATTCGGTGCTGCACGACTTCGGCTTGTTATTGCGCCGCGTCGTGCGGCGCAAGTCCGCTCACGCAACGATCGCGACGGGCGATCCGGCGAACCAGCGTTCGCGCTGATCCAGTGCGCTGCCGCGCACGCCGACTCCGCGCGTCGGCGGCGTTCGCTCGCCTGCCGCTCGCCTGCCGCTCGCCGCAGGAAAGGCGTTTCGGAAGTCGGTCGAGCGAAGTCGCGGTCAGTCGGTGTCGTCGTCCAGCACGATGCTGATGCGCCCGTTGGTTTCGAGGATCGCCGTGCGGATGCGCGCGATGTCGCCGCAGCCGGCTTCGCGCATCGCTTCCTGAACATCGGCCTTGCTCACCAATTCGCGTCGCAGCACGTCGCGGAAAATCTTGCCGTCGCGCGCCAGCACCACCGGCTCGC
>JADZBF010000425.1 GCA_020852215.1 Lysobacter sp.
CCCCAAGAACACATTCCACTTGTTCCTGAAGGAGTGTGAGTTTAGATTCAACTACGGAACCCCTAAACAACAACTCAAGACATTGAAGGAGTGGGCTGAAATCTGACGTTATCTACTACAGCCCCTTCTTTTAACTATTGCGGGGCTAGGGTTTCAGCGGCAGAGGGCATGCTTACGTAATTCAGGAGAATGGAATCATGGGATACCTTCGATCGCAGGCTCGCTTTCGCCGAGCGCTGTACCGCTACGCAATCGTTTTGATGCTTCTTTGCGCTTCGGCGGGCCAAACCGCGCTCGCGCAGAATCTCAGCTACACCATCTCGTACAACGCCACGCCACCTCGCAGCGCGACGGTGACATCGTCGCACTACGGCAGTTGGCAAGCGTTCCCGTCCGGTCCGTGGGGCGTGTTGCATCTGGTGTCGACCGGGCCAGGAACGACGCAGCCGCCGTATACCAGCCGGCACGTGATCGAATTCGAGTTCATGTCGCCCAATTATTTCGGCAACAGCGGCGGGCATTTCGGTCTGTTCGCGCGCGCCGACATGTATACGCCGAACGCAGTCAACTCCGATTATCCGTATCGCGGCCATGGCGTGATTCTCGGCGACGTTTCGGGATATCCGAAGCATCTGCATCCCAACGGTTTTTACTGTACGCAGACAGCGGGCCAAAATCGCGTCGCCATCGAGGTGGCCGGCGCGGTGCAGCACGCGGCGCTGCCGAACTGCGTCTTCGGGCAGACCGATAACGGCTACTCGCTCGTCAACAACGCGTGGTATCGCGTGCGCTTGGTGTCCGAATTCGTCGGCTACGGCTATCGCACGAGCTATTCCCTGTATCACCCGAGCATGGTCGGATGGCTGGAATACGCCCACCGCGAGGTGTCGTATCAATACCCGCAAGTGCCGACCAACCTGGGCGGTTGGTTCCTTGCCGAGACGTTCAACCGTTCGAACAACTGGACCCTGTACATCCGTAATTTGAACGCGCGTTGGGAGTGATTCGATCGCCGATCCGCGCTGAGCGAATGGATCGACGCTTTACCGCTGCTTCGACCGTGCGCGCTTCGCGGCCGTGGCCAGAACCGGACCGCACAATGCCTCCATCGCCGCATAACCCGCGGCGTTTGGGTGCACGCCGTCGTCGGAAAAATCCGCGCGCAAGCCGCCGTTGCCGTCGTCGAGCGCGCGGTGATAGTCGATCCAGCGGCAACGCCGCGCGTTCGCCAGCGCTGCGAGTCGGCGATTGAGTACGACGATACGCGCGGCCGGGCGCAATTCCGGGCGCCAGCCGAAGCCGGCGGCGGGCGGAATCGCGCCGAGCAACACCTCGATGCCCGCGTCCTGCGCGACCGCGACCATCATCGCGAGATTGCCGACGATGCTGTCGTCGTCGCTAGGTCCGGTGTTGCCGGCCACATCGTTGGTGCCGGCCATCAGGTGCAACCGCCTGGGTTTCAATCGCAGCACGTCCGTCGGCATGCGCAACACCATTTGCGGCGTGGTCTGCCCGCTAATGCCGCGACAGATACTCGCTTCCGGGAAAAATGCCGGCCGCATCCGCGGCCAGCCTTCGGTGATGGAATCGCCGAGGAATACCGTGTCGATGTCGACGCCCGAGTCGAGCAGCCGGCGATCGTCCGCGTCGTAGCGCGACAGCCACGGCCAGTCCTCGAACATCTGCCGCTCGTTGCGACCGGGTTCGGCATCGACGCGCGCGACGGGAAGCGCGAGCGCGGCGGCGCAGGTCAGAAAGGTGCGGCGGCGGAGGCGGAGCGGCGGCTGACGCATGCGACTATCCGAGTGTGAGCGTTCGCCGCCGAGCATAGCCCGAAGTGCGGTAGGCTGCCGCAGGGCGTGCGGCAGCCTCGCATCGCCGCATCGCTCGCCGCTCGACCAGGAGATCGTCGATGTCTCGTTTTCCAACCGCTACGATCCGACGACTGGCGCGACTGGCATTGGTCATGTCGCTGTTGGTCTGCGGTGCGGCGCATGCCGAAACGCTGCGCGTGATGTCCTTCAACGTGCGTTTGCCCGTGGCCGCCGACGGCGAAAACCGCTGGGAAGCGCGGCGCGACTTGTTGGTCGAGACGATTCGCCGCGAACGCCCGGACCTGATCGGCACGCAAGAATTATTCGGTTCGCAGGGCGATGCGATCGTCGAAGATCTGCCCGAATACAGGTGGTTCGGCCGCGGCCGTCGTGGAGGCGGTCGCGACGACGAACACATGGGCGTGTTCTATCGCGCCGATGCCTACGCCCTGATCGAATCGGGCGATTTCTGGTTGTCGGATACGCCGGATATCGTCGGCAGTATCAGTTGGGGCAATCTTTATCCTCGTATGGTGACCTGGGCCTTGTTCGAATCGCGGCGCTCGGGCGCGCGCTTTTATCTGCTCAATACCCATTTTCCGTATCGCGACGAAGACGCCGCCGCGAGAACGCGTTGCGCGCGCGCACTGCTCGCGCGTATCGAAACCTTGCCGAAAAATGTCCCGGTGGTGCTGACCGGCGATTTCAACACCGACGACGGCAGCGAGGCCTATGCGCTGCTGACTGCCGCGATGACGGACGCATGGCGCGCCGCGCCGCGTCGACGCGGGCCGGAAGGCACGTTCCATGCGTTCAGCGGAACGCCGCAGCGGCGGATCGATTGGATTCTGCTGCGCGGGTTCGAGGCGCGTTCGGTCGAAACCGTGACCGCGCACCGCGACGGGCGCTATCCGTCGGATCATTTTCCGGTGATGGCGCAATTGCGCTGGCCGAAAACCGTGCGACCGCGCCGCACGCCGTAATCGTAGCGTGCGGTAACAGCAGCGCGCCGTAATCGCAGCGCCGTCGTTTCGTACGCGGCCGATGTGATACGTTCGCCGCTCACCGCTTCCGCGCCGCATCGCACCGAGAGATCACCATGCGCAAACCCGCATTCGCCATCGCTTTGTCGATGCTCTGTTTCTCCACGGTCTGTTTCTCCGCCGCCCCGAGCGCGCAGGCGGCCGAACCGATCTTCTCCAGCGCCTACACCGACCTCGCCAAAGAATGCCGCGCCGCGTTCGCCGCGACGGAAATCGAAGAAGGGCAGGACATGCCCTTGCGTTGCTCGGGCCTGAGCGGACGCTCGCTCTACATTTATTTTTCGGCCGAGGATACGTATCTGCAGGTCGAAGCGACCGGCGATACCGCATCGCTGTTGGCGCAGCCGTTGAAACTGAGCGATTACGACCGCGGCAAAGTGGAATGGCGGCTCGCCGATGGCGTTCCGTTCGCGATCGTCGTGCGCGTTCGTGGGGAAAGCAGGCAAACGCTCGAAGTGCGGGGTATCGGCGCGTATCGCACGATGTCCGACAGCATCGACACCGCTCGTCGGTCGTCCGCCAACGCCGATGCGCGCGCGGTGGCCGACGACGCATTCCTGCGCGCGCAGCCCTGATCGCGCCGCGCCGTCGCGGCGCGACCGGCGGCTTCGATGTGTTTGGATATGCGCGGCCGCCGCTGCCGCGCCGCACCATCGCGCCTGTCCGATCCGGGCTAAGATGCCCGTGCCGGCATGCGAGCGGTCGCGGAAGCGACAGCGGGGAGGGGGCTCCGACGGACACACGATGGACATATCGTGCCGGGACAATCGTCCCTACCTGAAGCCAATTTCAGCCCGCCCACCGTCCGCCAGGGAGTCCCCATGAATCGTGCCGCACACCGTCTCTTCACAGGTGCCGCTCGACGCACCGTCGCCGCGATCCTCGGCATCGTGCTCGTTTTTTGCGCCGTCGAGGCATCCGCACAGTCCTATCTGCGCGTGGTCTCCTGGAACATGCTGCATGCCGGTTGGAGCGGGCAGCAGGATTGGAACGCTTACGCCACGCAAATCTGGACCAACTACGGCAGCGCGGCCGGCGCCGCGAATGGCGTGGACTTGGTGTTCGGCCAGGAAGTGATGTACGCCGAATCCGCCGCCAGCGTGGCCGCGGCCTTGACCGCGGTGAGCGGCTACACCTGGAATTACCGCGTCACCGCCGCGGTCGGGCGCACCAGTTACAAAGAACGCTATGCGGTGTTCTACCGCGCCGATCGCGTGCAGTTGCTTTCGGAAAGCCTATGGGTGGATACCGGCGATAAATTCGAGCGCGAGCCGCAAATCGTGAAAGTGCGGCACATCCAGACCGGCGCGGATTACACCTTCATCAACTGGCATACGGTGTTCGGCACCACCGCGGAACGTCAGCTCGAGGTTCAACAGATCGCCAGCGTGTTCCAGTCGATCCAGAACGGCAGCAGCAGCGATCAGGATGTCGTGCTGGTGGGCGATCACAATCGCGAAGCCACCTCGCCGTGGTGGGCGAAGCTGACCGCGACGTCGCCGGCGGTGAGTTGGCGCGTCAACGACAAAACCTCGATCAACACCAGTTGCGCCTTCGCCAGTGCGTACGATCATTTCTGGATGCAGAGCAGTTACGTCACCGAGTATTCGACCTCGGGCCGCGATTACATCGCGAATATGTGTACGTTCCGTAACGGCGTGTCGGACCATGCGCCGATCTACATTTCGTTCTACTCGACGGCCGATACCGACTGATCGCGACGCGGGATGGCGAATTTTCGAGGTTCCGGGCGCGGATACGTTTTCGGCGCCGTCGCGCTGCTGGCGGCGCTGATCGTCGCGGGGCTGTGGTGGCGCGCGTCGCGCGTCCCCGCAGACGCGGTCGTTGCCGATGCTGCGCGTTCCGATGCGCAGCCGATAGACGAACGCGCTGGGTTCGTGTTGCGAATGCGCTTGCTGCCGGATGCCGGCATCTCCGCGTCGCCGAATTCGGTGCGGATCGGGTTGGCGTCGGTGTCGCCCGACGACGACGCGGCGTATCGCGCCTGGCAGCGCGGTGGGCGCGAAGGCGCCGGGCCGGACGAGTACGCCGATCTCGCCGCGGTGACGCGCTGGGTCAACGCGTCGGCGAAATCGCTCGCCGACGGCAGCGTCGAAGTCGGGCCGATGACGTTGCCCGCTGCGCAGCGTTACGTGCTGCAGGCGCGCGCCGACGATGGCTTGCGGTTCTACGAAACGACCTTCGCCCGCGTGGACGCGCCGGCCGAACTGCGTCCGCGCGTCGCCGCCGGATTGCGCGTGCGCGCGCCGCGAAGCGTAACGGGTGCGATCGGCGTTCTGTTCCGGCGCGTCGAAGGCTCGCAGGACGCGCAATGGCAATCGCTGCTGCGTCGCGAAGCCCCGGCGGTACTCGATGCGTTCGACGAGCGCGTATGGCCGGTGACGGACGACACCCGCATCGCGCCGTTGCCGCCCGGGCCGATCGATGTTGTGGTGGTGGCGAATGGTGTCGAAAGCGAGCGGCGGCGCGCGATGCTGATCGCCGGCCGTTATCTCACGTTGGATATCGATGCCGATGCCGCCGAATTGGGCGCGGCCTTGTCGGCGACGGTCGCCTTGCGTTTGGTCGAAGCCGGCACCGCGGCGCCGGTGCGCGATGCGCTCGCGGTATGGCCGTCGCCGCGCGGCGAAGTGCGCGTGCGCGCCGATGCGAACGGCATCGTGCGTTTGCCCGGTGTGGACGTGTCGGAACCGCTGCGATTGGAATTGCGATTCGAATCGAAAGGGCCGCCTTCGTTCGTCGTCGATGCCTTGCCGCGTTGGACCGAACGCATCGCGCTGGATCTCGATGTCGGCGATGGGCGCGCGGTCGGCGATACGCTGGAGAAAACCGTCGAACTGCAGCCGTTGCGATGGTTGATCGTGGAAGCGCCGG
>JADZBF010000426.1 GCA_020852215.1 Lysobacter sp.
GACGGATGCGGGTCTCGGTTTCCTTGCGGCGCTCCTTGTATTTGGAGATGCCGGCGGCCTCTTCGAGATAGACGCGCAGTTCCTCGGGCTTGGCCTCGATGACCTGCGAGATCATGCCCTGCTCGATGATCGAATAACTGCGCGGGCCCAGGCCGGTGCCGAGGAACAGGTCGGTGATGTCGCGGCGGCGGCATTTGGTGCCGTTGAGGTAGTAGTTGCTCTGGCCGTCGCGGCTGACGGTGCGCTTGACCGAGATTTCGTTGAACGCCGCGTACTCGCCTGTGATGGTGTGGTCGGCGTTGTCGAAAATCAGCTCGACCGCAGCCTGCGAGACCGGCTTGCGCGCGGAACTGCCGGAGAAGATCACGTCGGTCAGCGAATCGCCGCGCAGACGGCTGGCGGCGCTCTCGCCCATCACCCAACGGATGGCGTCGATGATGTTGGACTTGCCGCAACCGTTCGGACCGACCACGCCGGTCATATTGGTCGGCAGGTGCAACGTGGTCGGATCGACGAAGGATTTGAAGCCGGAGAGCTTGATCGTGGAAAGGCGCATGCGTGGCGTTGGTTACTGGTCTGCGTCAAGCCGGCGGCGGCGTGCGCGTGGCGGGAGTCTTGGCCGGGGGCCGCGAAAGACGACGAGCCGGAGACTATACGGCACGGCCCCGGGCCGACACCGGGTGGGGCCGGACCGTGCGACGCAGTATAGCGGCGGAACGGCATAGGGTCGGCCTCCGTCGCCCGGGCCTCGGCGGCTCTTGTCGGGCCGACGGCCGGCGTGCTATAGCCGGCGGCGAGTTCGCATATGGAAGGCCCGCATGAACGATACGACCAGACCGCCGTCGATCCTCCCGGACAACCCGGATCATCGCCACCACGCCCTGTATCGCCACGTCGCCCAGGGCGTGGCGACCGCCATGCCCGAGCGCACGGCCGAGCAACAGGCCAATCTGACCGCCGGTTTGGTCGATGCCTACTTGCAGTCGCGCCCGGAACGCGAACGCAACTTGCGTCTCGACGAGTCCGCGATTCGCGACCTGCGGGTGGTGCCGGGTGCGCCGGGCGCCGCCACGCCGTCGCTGTTCCTGGTCTCGGGTACGCAGACCCCGAACGACGCCACTCCGCGCATTTCCACGCCGTTGTCGACGGCCGACGTCCCGGCCCGCGAGACCCTCGCCGGGCATGCCCAGCAACGCACGGTCGGCACCGATGGTTTTCTCACCGACCCCGGCATCGTGCGCACCCGGGTCCCGGGGCTGGAACGTGCCGAAATGCCGGACGTCAACGGCATCGTGATGCATCGCACGATGGGCAGCACGGCAGACGGTACGCTCGGCCATTGGCGCGGCCAGGATCGACCGTCCGGCACGCATTTCCTGATCGACCGCGACGGCACGATTCACCAGACCGCCAGTCTGGATCAGCACACCAATCACGTCGGCAGAATCCGCTCGCGCGGCGAGGAAGAAGGCACGCTCACGCCCGAACAGACGCGAGAGCTGGCCGCGGCGCGGCGAGCCCCCGGCAGCGATGTCGCGGCGGTCCACGACCTCGAGGTGCGGCGCGGCTATCCGGATCGATACCCGACCAATCGGGACAGCATCGGTATCGAGGTGGTCGCCACCTACGACGAGCGCACCAGAACCTGGCAGGAACCGACCGAGGCGCAGCGCGCGTCGATCCAACGCTTGGTGGGCACTCTGCAGAACAACTTCGGACTGAACGACCGCGACGTCTATGAACACGATCGGATCTCCTACAAGACACAGGGCGAAGGCGCTGGCCTATACCGGCCTGCTGCTGTGCGCGATGCCGATGCTCCTGGCGTGCAACAGCCGGCCGGACCACCGCGCTGATCGCGGCGACGCGATCTCCATATTGGAGATCGCGCCGTCCCGCTACGACGCCACCGGCGAACGCGCCGACGGCCCGGCGCTGGCGGACGACTGTCGGCGCTGGTCGCTCACGCGCCCACAAGCGAAAACGTTCTTCGCCCTCAGCGAGCCGATCGCGACGACCGATCTCCACGACTTCGACACGCTGCCGTGCGCGATCGTCGGGCGCCTGCGCGCGGACGGCCGCATTTGGGCGTTCGAGATCAACGGCGGCGCCACCGCGCGTTTGCGCAGCGGCGACGATGTGCGTTTACTGGGCTGCAGGGCCTCCGCCTGCGCACCGTTGGTGCTGTCGATGCCGCTCACCGACGATTGATCGACGATTGAGCGACGATTGAGCGACGATTGAGCGACGATTGAGCGACGAGCGGGACGCTTCGACGCTACAAGCGACGACCGTCGGCGCCATCGAATACGTGAACATGCCCGTGGGCGATCCGCAGCCGTAGCGTGCTCCCCGGTTGCGGCAGATCCTCCGGCGCGAACCGCGCGACCAGCGAGTGTGCGCCGAAACGTAGATACGCGAACGCCTCGCTGCCGATGGGCTCGATCACTTCGAGTTCCGCCTCGAAGTCGGCCGCCTCGTTCGGGCCGCAGCGAAGCAGGTGTTCCGGGCGAATGCCGATTTCCACCTCGCGGGTCATACCGGAGAATGGCGTGCCGGCGGGTGGCATGCCGAGCCCCGACAGCGGCACGCTGCGGCCGTCGGGCAGCGCGAGCCGATGCCCGCCATCGGTCTCGGCCAACACGCCGCGCAGCAAATTCATCGCCGGGCTGCCGAGGAACGTGGCCACGAACGCGTTGGCCGGCGCCCGGTACAGCGCCATCGGCGTATCGATCTGCTGGATTTCGCCGTCGCGCATCACCACGATCCGCTGCCCGAGGGTCATCGCCTCCACTTGGTCGTGGGTTACGTAGACCATGGTCGCGGCGAGGTTGCGGTGGATGCGGGCGATCTCGGTGCGCATCGACGCGCGCAGCTTGGCGTCGAGATTCGACAGCGGCTCGTCCAGCAGAAAGACTTTGGGCTGGCGCACGAGGGCGCGCCCCAGCGCCACGCGCTGGCGTTGGCCGCCGGACAAGGCGCCGGGCCGCCGCTGCAGCAGCGCGCGCAATTCCAGCATGTCGGCGGCGGCCTCGATGCGTTGCGCGATCTCGGCTTTGGGATGGCCGCGCAGGGTCAGCCCGAAGCCCAGATTTTCGGCCACGGTCATGTGCGGGTACAGCGCGTAGCTCTGGAAGACCATCGCGATGTCGCGGTCCTTCGGCGCCACCTCGTTGACCTCGCGGCCATCGATGCTCAGCCGGCCGTCGCTGATCGATTCCAGGCCCGCGATCATCCGCAGCAGCGTGGACTTACCGCAGCCCGACGGCCCGACCAGCACCAGCAACTCGCCGTCGGCGACTTCGAAACTGGCCCCCGCCACGGCGACATGTCCATCCGGATACACCTTGCGGAGCCGATCGAGCGCGACAGTCGCCATGTTGTTTCCTCAGTTCGGTTCGGACGTGGACGGGGGCCGGACGTGCCGTCGCCGCACCGCGGCGGACGAATCGACTGCACGAAAGTCTTTGCGAAACGCGAAGCCTGATATAGTCTTCATGTAACCGTTTACATGATGCCACCGAAGACCGGGCCGAGAAACCCCACCATGCCGCCATACGACAACGCGCGTTATCGATTTCCACAAGGTTTTCTCTGGGGTGCGGCCACCGCTGCGCATCAAATCGAAGGTTCTCCCTTGGCCGATGGTGCGGGCCCCAGCATCTGGACGCGCTTCGCGCACACGCCCGGCATGACCGTCAACGGCGATACCGGCGACGTGGCCTGCGACCACTACCGGCGCTGGAAGGACGATGTGAAGCTGATGCGCGAGTTGGGCCTGCAGGCCTACCGCTTCAGCGTATCGTGGTCGCGCATCCTGCCCGAGGGCATTGGCCGGGTGAACCAAGCCGGCCTCGATTTTTATTCGCGACTCGTCGACGAATTATTGGCGAACGGTATCGAGCCGCTGCTGACGCTGTATCACTGGGATCTGCCGGCGGCGCTGGACGACAAAGGCGGCTGGTTGAATCGCGATTGCGCGGATTGGTTCGCCGAGTACGGCCGCACGCTCTACCGCGCGCTCGACGGCCGCGTGAAAAAATGGGTGACGCTCAACGAGCCCTGGGTAATCACCGACGGCGGTTATCTGCACGGCGCGTTGGCGCCGGGTCATCGCAGCAAGTACGAAGCCCCGATCGCCAGCCACAACCTGATGCGCGCCCACGGCGCCGCGGTGCAGGCCTATCGCGCCGAAGGCAAGCACGAGATCGGTCTGGTGGTGAACATCGAACCGAAATATCCCGCCAGCGACAGCGCCGCGGATGCCGCCGCCACGCAGCGCGCACACGCATACATGAACGAGCAGTATTTGCACCCTGCCCTGCTCGGCCGGTATCCGCAGGAATTGAAGGAAATCTTCGGCGACGCATGGCCGGAATTCGACCCGGCCGATTTCGACTTGATCGCGCAGCCGCTCGATTTCGTCGGCATCAACTATTACACACGCAGCGTCACCCAGGCGAACGACAGCTATCCGCTGAAGGCCGGCGCGGTGCGGCAACCGCTGAGCACGTACACCGAAACCGGCTGGGAGGTGTTTCCGCAAGGGCTCACCGACCTGTTGCTGTGGTTCAAGAACACCTACGGCGATTTGCCGGTCTACATCACCGAAAACGGCGCGGCTTTCTTCGACCCGCCGGTCGCCGAGAACGGCCGCATTTGCGACCCGTTGCGAGTGAATTATCTGCACAAGCATCTGCGTGCGATCCACGACGCCATCGCCGCGGGCGTGGATATCCGCGGCTATATGGTCTGGTCGCTGTTGGACAACCTGGAATGGTCGCTCGGCTATTCCAAACGCTTCGGCGTCGTTCACGTCAACTACGGCGACCAAACGCGTACGCCCAAAGACAGCGCGCGTTGGTATTCCGAAGTGATCGCCAGCCACGGCGGCAAGCTCGGAGCGCCCTCGCCCTACTGATGCGCTTAGTTCGACAAGTTCTCTCCATGCTGGCTGCGATCGAGCCAGATGCGCCCCGACGACATCGGATCCCCCGTCGTCGGGGCTTTTTTTTGCTTCGGCGATCCGCGCTACATGCTCAAGCTCGACCGCTGCGCTGCGTCTCGGGTCGCGCGCATGTGACTCAGCGTCGCAACTTCGCCTGCACCTGGCGCGCACCGGGCGGAATCGACAATTCGCCGTCGCGCCACACGGCGGGTTTGCCGTCGATCGTGGTAGCGCCGGGCTGTGCGTCTTGCAGCGGCCACAGCAAGGCCGCGCCGCCGGGCGGCAGGCGCGCGCCGTCGGCGAAGCGTAAAGTCAGCCGTGCTTCGTCGCGACGCAATCGATAGCCGAACGTCCCTTGCTCGGTACGCAAGCCTTCGATCGCGATGCCCTCGCCCGCCAACCAGCGCGCGGGAATTCCGGCCGCGATCACCATCCGATCGTCCGCTTCGCGACGGTAGGCGAACATGTCCAGCGCCGAACGCATAAAGTCCGACGCCACCCAGGCATGCGGCAAATCGCCGAGGAAAAAGGGTTTGCGCGGCGTGCGCGAGACCACTTCGCCCCACTGATTCCAACCCCGCGGCGCGCGGTCGTCGAAGAAAAAGCGCACCGCATCCCAGGCGCGATCGCGCCAACCCAAGCGCACGAAGGCGCCGACGTTGCGCCACTCGTAGGGCGTGTAGTCCTTCCATTCGCGCTGGCCGTCGCGGCGCTGCACGAACTCGCGCCAGTAGCGCTCGAACGTGTTGCGGAGCAAGTCTTGCGGCAGACGATGCTGCTCGCCACCCGGCGCCAGCGCGATCGTGGTCGAGGTCGGATCGAAATCGCCCAATTCCGCCGCACCCGGTAAATAATCGATCCCGTGACGCGCGGCCGCCGCGCGCAGCGAGGCGTCGAAATCGGCGCGGAATTCGTCGCGCGCCGCGGCCATGCGCACGACGTCTTCGCGTTCGCCCAAACGCTCGGCGATCCACACCGCGTCTTTGTAACCGCGCAGCGCCCACGCATTGTCCCAGTACGAATGCATCGGCTTCGCCGAGTAGCCCTCGTGACTGATCGACACCGGCATCATCCCGTAGAACGCGGGATTCGCAGCGCGATTGGCTTCGGTACGCTCGCTGGCGCGCAAGACTTCCATGTAGTCGAAGGCGCCGCGCACATGCGGCCACATGCGCCGCAAAAACGCCTGATCGCTGGTATGGCGCGCGTAGTCGGCGATGGCGAAAATCAATTCGCCATGACTGTCGTTCTCCGGCACCGGATCGCTGCCGCGATCGTCCACGCAGCACGGCACTTTGCCGTTATCGAACTGGAACGGCGCGTACCAATCGAGATATTCGCGCACCGCGTCTTCGCGCCCCATCCGCAGCAGGCCTTCGGCGATCATCGCACCGTCGCGGATCCAACTGCGCGCATACGAACGCGTGCCCGGCTGCAAACGCGGGCCGACACGCGAGATCAATTGATGCGCGAGCGAGGTGCGCAAGGTATCGACCAACGCTTGGCCTTCCTCGGGAACGACGAAACGCACGCCGTCGAGTTTGACGCGCCAGCGATCCGCGACGATGGCTTGTCGCTGTTCCGGCGTGCAGGTATTCCCTTCGCAGAACCCGTCTCCCGACAGCGGGACGACCACCGCGACTTCGCGGGTTTCCCCCGGCGCCAAACGCCAGCGGTACAACAGCGCACCGGAGGCGAGGCCGATCGGATCGACGGCCGCGCGCGCCGTCGGCAGCGATTTCGCCGAAAGATGCGCGCTGGCCATGCCGGCATCGAACGCTGTCGCGAACGATGCATCCGGCGCCTGGCTCGGGTGTGCGCGGACGCGCCCGTTCACCCGCACCGTGCCGTCCTCGTCGAAGGCCAGCGACGCGATCTTGCTGATGCCGCCGGTGGTGTTGAGGAATTGGCTGGGCGGGTTGACCTGAAACGGTTGCACCGCGAGCGCCAGCGTGTAGTCCCGCGCGGTCGCGCCGGGATTGCGCAGCGCATAACGCGCGACGATCGACGTGCGCTTGCCGGAAGCGTCTTGATCGACGAAAGCGGTGGTACGCAATCGCGCATCCGCATGCGTCCACTCGACGCTCGGAATCGGCAGATAGCCGTCCTGCAGCGATTGCTTCGCCGCGACATCGGCCCACGTCAACAGCGCATCGTCGACCCGCACGAACGGTTCGATGCTGAAGCCCGCCTTCGCCACTTCCACCGCGCCGTCTTCGCCGATCAAACCCTGTTCGGTGCCGCCGTCGACGCCGAGAATGGTCCAGTAGGCTTGTTCGCCGCTGAACCCGCGCGGGAAACGGCCGCGCGGTTGATCTTTCGTCACGGAGACGACGAAGTCGTTCGGCGTCGCCGCGAACGCGAGCGGTTCGACGCGCGCTTCGGCAAGCGCGACATCGCGCGACGCACCGCCGCGGGTTTCGATCGCGACGTAACGCGCTTCGGATTCCGGCGTCGCGATCCAATCGCGACCACCGTCGCTACCGACGACTTCGCGCAGCGTGCGCCATGCTTGGCCGTCCTCGGAAGCCAACACCGCGTACGCCGAGGGCTGCGCATTCGGCGCCCAGTCCAATCGCAAACCGCCGAATTCGGTCGCGGCGCCGAGATCGAGCGTCAATCGCTGCGGTTTGCGCCCGGCGCGCCATAGCGTCGCCGTATCGCCGTCGATCGCGTTGTTCGCTTCGCGCGCGGCCTTCGTCGCTTGCGCGGACACGATGCGCGGCTCCGCGGCGTCCGGCGGCAGCGTGGAGAATCGCAAGTCGTCGAAACAGACGCTGCCCTTCCCGCCCGCGCTGTTGTTCAACGTGAATTCGAGCTTCGCGCTGGCGCGCAGCGTGGCGTCCGCGCTCGGCCCCCAGGCTTTGCCGATGTGTCGCCGCTTGTAGCGCACGGGCGTCCATTCGGCGGGGAACGCGTATTTCGGACGATTGACCCACCACACGTTGTCGCCGCTGGCATCGATCAATTTGAACTGCAGATCGTTCGCGGGCGATGCGCCGCGCACGGCGAAGTCGAAACGATAGTTGTCGGGATACTCGATCGCGACATCGCGCTGCATGCCGACATAGCCCGACACGCCGTTGAAATCGTAATCCAGACACAGCGCGCCGCCGTCGCTGCGGATCGCGCCGCTGACTTGAGTCGAGGCGATTACGCGCCAAGGCGCGGGGTCGGAGAAATCGTCGAGGACAGTCGTCGTGTCTTTCGCGTGAACGGATGCGGCGGCGAACAGCAGCATCGGCGGTAAGCATTTAAGCAGATATCCCATCGACAATTCTCTTTTCGAAATCATGTCGGCTGAAGTGCGAATCAGAACATCCAGCCCGCGCATCCATGCGCGCGCATTCGCGCCTACGCGCACCAGTGGCGCGCACGCCCGGCCGCTCATCCCTTGACGCTTCCCAGCAGCAACCCCTGGATGTAATAGCGCTGCAAAGCGAGGAACAAGGCGAGCACCGGCAATACGGTCAGCACCGCACCCGCCATCATCATTTCGACGTCTTGAATATGTTCGCGCGACAGCGAGGCCAACGCGACGGGCAAGGTGTAGTTCGATTGATCGGTCAGCACGATCAACGGCCACATGAAGTCGTTCCATGTGCCCATGAAGGTGAAGATCGCCAACGTCACCAGCACCGGTTTGAGCATCGGCAATACGATCCGCCAAAAAATACGCCATTCGCCCGCGCCATCGATGCGCGCGGCTTCCATCAGCTCGTCGGGAATCGAACGCGCGTACTGGCGCACGAGGAAAATCCCGAACACCGACGCCAAACCCGGCACCACTACACCCGCATAGCTATTGATGATCCCCATCTGCTTGAGCATGAGAAACAACGGCAACATCGCCACCTGGGATGGGATCACCAACGCCGCCAGCAGCGTCTTGAAAATGCGATCGCGGCCCGCGAATCGCAGTTTGGCGAAGGCATAGCCGGCCATCGCGTTGATGATCAGCGACAGCACAGTGGTCGCGACCGAAACGACGATGCTGTTGAGGAAATAGCCGCCCATGCCGATGCGTTCGAACAGCGCACGATAGTTGTCCAACGTGGGCGCGGACGGCAGCAGCGGCGGCGGGAAACGACTGGCGCCGCCGGCGGGCATGAACGAGACCGACAGCATCCACAGCAGCGGCGCAAGGCTCAACGCGGTGAGCGCGATCAAACCGGAGTGCACCAGCAGCGCATGCGTGCGGGATTCGCCGACGACGCCCGCGCCGCTCATACCAGGCCCTTCTTGCGGCCGAACCGCATCATCAAGGTCGTCACCGCGAAAATGATCAGGAACAGCAGGAACGCCACCGCCGACGCGCGGCCGAGATTCCACCAACGGAAGCCTTCCTCGAACATGAAATACAACACGCTGACCGTACTCTGCAGCGGGTCGCCGCGCGTCATCACATAGGGCTCGGCGAACAATTGAAAATAGCCGGCAATAGTAATGACGCCGACCACCATCAGCACCGGCCCGAGCATCGGCAAAGTGATATACCAAAACTGACGCCGCCGCGACGCGCCGTCGATGCGTGCGGCTTCGTAGAGATCCTGCGGAATCGCCTGCAATCCCGCGAGGAAGATCACCATGTTGTAGCCGAAGTTCTTCCACACCGCGAGCAGAATGATCGTCGGCATCGCCCAATGCGGGTCGCCCAGCCAATCGACCGGCGCGATGCCGAAGAAGCCGAGCGCCCAGTTCACCAAGCCGTAACTCGTGTGGAAGAGATAGCGCCAGATCACCGCCACAGCCACCAAGGTCGTCACCACCGGCGCGAACAATGCGGTGCGGAAGAAGGCGCGAAACCGCGCGACCGGCGCGTTCAACAATAAAGCGGCGCCGAGAGACACGCCGATCGACAGCGGCACACCGACGAGAACGAAATAGAAGGTATTGCCCAGCGATTTCCAGAACAACGGCGTCTGCAGGAGTTCGACGTAATTGCCGAAACCGACGAACCGCAGATTGCTCCAATCGGCCAGCGCATACAGATCGAAATCGCTGAGGCTGAGCAGCAGCGCCGCGAACACCGGCAAACCGAAGAACACAGTCAACACCGCGAGCGCGGGCCCGACGAACACCCAACCGGCGAGCGAAGGCTTCACGGCTGCGGCTTCACGGCTGAGGCTCCGCTGCTGCGGCGCGTTGCGCAAGCACCCAGCGCCGTTTTTCGAGAATATCGTCGACCGCCGCGTTCAACCGACGTACGGCCGCATCCTGCGATTGACCGCCGCGCACCACGCGCTCGCTGGCGAGACGCATTTCTTGCACGATGCGCTCCCATTCCAGCACTTTCGGCGTCGGTTTCACGCGCTCGAGTTGATCGCGGAACGCGGCCGCATATGGATCGTCGCGCAACGCGGGGTGATCCCAGGTGCTGCGGCGCGGCGGCAAATCGCCGATCTCGGCGTGGAATTTGCGTTGCACCTCCGGGCGCGAAAGATATTCGACGAACGTCCACGCTTCGCGCTTCCGCGACGAGTTGCGGAACAACACCAGACTGGTTCCGCCGGCGATCCCCGCGCCGAGTCCGTCGGGCCCGGGCAGCGGCGCGGTGCCCCACGCGTCTTCCAAGCCCTTGGGCGCGCGCTTGCGGAACTCGCGGATGTTCCAAGGCCCGGAAACGTAGAACACGAACAGGCCGTTGAAAAATTCGTCCCAGACGTTCGAAATCTGCGTTTCCGACATCGGCGGCGCCAAGTCCTTCTCGAACATGCCGACGTAATACGCCAACGCACGCCGGAAACCGGGGCTCGTCATATTGCCGCGGCGATTCTCGCGCAGCAGCGGATCGTCTTGCTGCAAGGCCAACGACAGCAATTGTTCGAATTCGTTGAGCGGCAACAGAATGGCGTAGCGGTCCTTGCCGCGCTGCCGCTTGATCGCGGTCATCGCCTCGCTCCACTCCGCCCAGGTTTTCGGCGGCGCGTCGTAACCGGCGGCGGCGAGCAAGTCCTTGCGATAGAAGATCAGCCGCGTATCCACATACCACGGCACGCCAGAGGTTTTATCGTCGACGACGTTGGTGTCCCAGATGCCCGCGAAGTAGTCCTGGCGGTCGACCGTCTTCGACGCGGCGACGTAGCGATCCAAGGGCTCCAAGGCAACGAGTTCGGCGAATTCCGGCACCCAGGTGTTGCCGAGTTGGCAGATATCCGGCAGCGCATCCGCAGCGTAAGCCGTCAGCAATTTCTCGTGCGCGGCGGACCACGGCACCTGCTGCACTTCGACATGCAGACCGGGATGCTCGCGTTCGAATTCCGGGATCAAGCTGCCGACGACTTCCGCTTCGCGACCCATCGCCCAGAAACGAATGGTCGTGCGCTCTTCGGCCGGGCGACAACTCGCCAACAGCAACACTACTAACAACATGACGAGCCGGCGGCGCATGCAAAGAGCTTACCGCGATGCGGGCGGCGGCGGCACGGCGAGCCAACCGCCCTCGAAGCCGGCGCGCTCCAAACCGCGACGGATGTAGGGATTGCGTTTCATCACGCTCCAGACGAAACCGTCGCGATGATTGGCGATCATCGCGAGAATCGGCCCTTGGTCGATGCCAAGATAATCGCTGGCGAACCAACCTTTGCCCGGCACGATTTTGCCGGTGACCACAGGCCCCGCGTATTCGAAACTGGGATTGAATGCGTCAAGAAATCCATAGCGTCCGTAAAGATCGTCGCCGTAGTCGCGGCGCATGGCCTGCGCGGCGGGGATGGCGATGTCGGGGGCGAACGCGATCGACGCCACCGCGGCGGTCGGCGCGATCGTGCCGTCGTCGAATACATCCGTCAGTCCGACGCCGCGCGCGCTGTAAGCGCGGAATTCGCGCAGTTCGCCCGCATAGGTTTGCTTGGTATGTTGCGGCCCGTCCGAGGCGGTCAAGCCCCAAACCGTCTTGCTGTAGCCTTTCCAGCGCATCGGATTGGCGATGGCGTAGTCGCGCTGCGCATACGCCGCGCGCCGGCTGTTCTCGAAGTAATCGAAACCGCGTTCGCGCATGTAGGCATCGCGAATGCCGCGATAATCGA
Source organism: Lysobacter sp. (assembly GCA_020852215.1). Classification (GTDB taxonomy): domain Bacteria; phylum Pseudomonadota; class Gammaproteobacteria; order Xanthomonadales; family Xanthomonadaceae; genus Lysobacter_I. Next base: position 11,977 of record JADZBF010000426.1, read on the forward strand.
TCCACACGTGACTGTATTGATGGCCGAACAGCGGCCCGAACGCCAAATGCTCATAACCGCGATAGTCGCCCCAACTGCGACGGTAGGTGTCGGTCCACGCGGTCCACGCCTCGGATCGCACCGGATAGGTGGGCGAACCGAGCGCCAACACATACACCAACATCGCCTCGTTATAGCCGTGCCAATCGTTGTCGATAAAGCCCTTTTCCGGATGCCAGCCCATGCCGACCAACGGCGGCCGCGGCTGCATCCAAGTCCATTCGACACGCCGGTACAGCGCATCGGCGATCTCGCGGACCTCGCGTTCGCGCGGGTCGTCGCGATCGTAATAGCTCTGGGCGAAGAGCACGCCCATCATCATCAAACCGGTGTCCACGCTGGAGAGCTCGACCCAATCGCCGAAGCGGTGTCCTTCGCGCATATCGAGAAAGTGGTAGTAGAACCCGCGATAGCCCGAGCGTCCCGTCGCTTCCGGACCCATCGGTGCGTTGCGGAGGAATCGCAGTGTGGTCAGCGTACGTTCCGTCGCCTGTTCGCGCGTAATCCAACCGCGTTCGGCACCGATCGGATAAGCCGTCAGCGCGAAACCGATCGCAGCGACGCTGGAAAACGGCTGCGAGGGGTAGCGATCCGGCGCGAGGCCGGAGCGCGCATCGGTCGTTTCCCAAAAGAAGTCGAACGTGCGGCGTTCGATGTCTTCGATCTCCTGCGGCACCGCGCGGGTCGAAGCGGAAGAAGAAAAAACCGCCGGTTCAAACGCTGTCGGCCCGGGGACATGGCGACAGCTCGTGATGAGGGCGAGAGAGAGACAGACCCCCATCCCGGCGGCAATGCGGAAACACATCGTGCGAATCGCGTGCATGTTTAAGCGAGACAAACGCATCTCCTGCGGTGCGAGGGAGCGCCTCGGTATGCCGCGCAAGGCGGCATACCGAAGCCGATCGATCACCAACTGAAGCCGAGCGAGACTTTGAACAACCGCGGCGGCCACACCGTACCGTTGCCGCTGCGACGACCGAAGTTCGTGTTCGCGCTGCCAGGGCCACCGCGCCAGGTGTCGTAATCGGTGAAGTTGCGCCAGTTGAAGACGTTGAACACGTCGCCGCGGACGTAGAACTTGATGCCGGCGCCCGTATCCCAATCCTTACGAACCGCGACATCGAATTGCTTGAAACCGATACCTTCGCTGGGCGTGTACGGATCGAAGAAACAGTTATCGAAGCTCGGCGCGTCGTAACAGTTCACCGCTTCCTTCGACGTCGGGCTGGCCAAGGTCAGCTTTCCGGACATGGTGAAGCTGCCGATGCCGTAGATACCGGTGCTGACCAAACGATGCTTCGAAATACCAAGCGAACGCGTGAACGGTTGACCTTCCTGGCCCGAGTAATCGAACAGGTAGTGCTCATCGCTGGCGGCGGCGTTGTTGCGGTTCTCATCGGCATCGCTGTAGGTGTACGCCATGGTGAAGCCCCACGGCGACGCCTTGGTGTACGGCTTCTCCAACGAGAACAGAAGCGAATTGAGCTTCGTTTCGATGCCATTGTCGGCGAGGATCAGCGTACCGAAGCCCGGAATCGGAAACCCCCACGGCTGACCGCCCCAAGTGGCGCCAGGATTCGCCGGGTTACGGAAACTGCCGTCCGGCCAACGGTTGCCGAGCGAGAACTGGATACCGTCGTAGCTGCGGATATGCACGAAAGCGACCGACGAACTCCAATCGTTGTCCATCACCTTGAACACGTTGCGCATGCCGATGCTGAACTGGTCGGAATGCGGCGTTTTGATGTCGTTGTTGATCAAATTGACTTCGGCGCCGAGATTCGGATTCGCGGCGGCCAAGGCATAGAGCGCCGCCGGGTCGAGATAGCTCGCATTCCAAGCCAAGCACCTTCCTGTGCCGACCGTGCACGGGTGGTCCAGCGTATTGAAGTCGTACGCATATCTTGGAAAGGTACTCTTGGATTGCTCCAACGCGATGTAGTCGAACAGGTTGCGATCGTAGGAACGTCCCGCACCGCCGAAAATCACATGGCGCTCGTCGGCGAACAGGTCGTAGGAAAAGCCGAGCCGCGGCTGCCATGCGCCCTTGAACGCTTTGCGACTACCGCCGCTGCTGATGTAGTCCTCGATGTCGTAATCCACGTTCGGGCCATGAATGTTCGACCAACCGCGCAGCGCCGTCACCACGTTCACGGGAGTGACATAGTTCTCGAACCCCGGACTGCGCTCGTAGTCGTAACGCAGGCCGAGATTCAGCGTCAGCTTGTCGTTGACTTCCCAGTCGTCCTGGAGATAGACACCGTATTGTTTGTTACTCGATTTGATATCGCGGCTGGGCGAACCCGGCAATTGCGCACCGAACTCGACCCGGTACGGCACGAAAGACGCCAGCGTCGTACGGCCAGCATCGATGTTTTCCAGGTAGTCCACGCGGTACTGCGGGTTGTAAGGCTGCTGTTCGAAGGCATTCACCTCAACGGACTTGTATTTGAAACCCGCTTTCATCGTGTGGCGATCGATGCCGGTGAAAGTGAAATCGTCCTGGAACGAGAAGCCATTCTGACCCTTGTCCTGAAAGTCCTGACCGCCGCCGATATTAAGAATCGGCCTTCCATTGTTAGCGTCTCCCGTACGGTTGCTGACGATTTGATAACCGGGACCAATCGTGATCGGCTCCGGATTCCATGCATCGTCTTCGGAGGTCAAATGCATGTCGTTCAACCAGTTCGCGCCGCTCCACTGCCAACGCAGATCGAGGCGCGTACTGTCATTGGTCTTGCTGCTGCCGTAGCTGGGAACATTGGCATCGCCGATACCGGTCAATTCCTCTTCGCTGCGGCGTTTCACCGAGAAATCGATGAGGTGATTGTCGTTCACCTGCCACGTCAGTTTTCCGAAGAACATATCCTGCTCGAAGGGCGCGCCAGCGCCGCCAAGATAGCTCGCCAGCTCCGGCGTCAACAGCGCATTGTTGAAGGAACGGTCGCCGACGCTTACATCGCGCGGACGTACGATATCCTTCGCCTCGTATGCCACATAGAAGAACAGTCTGTCTTTTAGAATCGGACCGCTGTACGAAGCGCCGTACTGTTCCTCGCTGGACGGCACCTTTCTTCCTTCCATCTCCTCTCGAAAGGTCGCCGAGCGCATCTTGTTCGTCGTGTAGTCCCAGAAAAATTGGCCTTCGAATTCGTTCGTGCCCGAACGGGTCACCGCGGTGACGGCCGCACTGCTGATCTGGTCGTACTCGGCCTTGTAGTTCGACGAAATGACCTTGTATTCGCCGATCGCCAACTGCGGGAACGGGTTGCCGCTGGACGAGTCCTGGCCGCTGATACCGCCCTTCAACACGTAGTTCTTTTGACCCACACCATCAATGAACACGTTGATGCCGTTGGAATTCTGCGCGCCGCTGCGCAGCTTGCTGGAACTGTCCTGGTTGGTCTCGAAAATCATGCCCGGCACGGTATCGGCGAACGCCAGGAAGTTGCGCGACGATTGCGGCAGCGCTTCGATCTGGCGCGGCGACACATAGGTGGCGACTTCGGAGGTCTTCGCTTCCTTCAGCACCGGCGCGGTGACGACGATGGTTTCCAGATCCTCGCCGGTGCCGGCCGCGGTCTCGCCGCCGCCCTGGGCGTCGAACGTCACCGTCTCGCCGACGCGCAAGGTCACGTCGCGATTGATCGTTTGTCCGCCGGATTCGACGGTGATGCGATAGGTCCCCGGCGGCAAACCGATCAAGGTGTAACTGCCGCCCTCGCCCGCCGCCACGCTGCGGCTTAAACCGGTCGCGACGTTGGTGGCGGTGACTTTGGCGTCGGCCGAAGCCTGACCGCGCACCGTCGCGCCGGTGGACTGCGCGAAGACGGTCGGAACGCTCAAGAGCAAGCAACTGGCGAGCGCGCAACTGAGGAGCGTGCGCTCCAAACGATGCGGCTTCTGTCGACGTGGTTGTTTCATGACTTCACCCCTCCCGAGGGCATGCTGATTTCTGTTGTTCGGTA
>JADZBF010000427.1 GCA_020852215.1 Lysobacter sp.
CTGGTGCGCGCCTTCGCCACCTATTTCGGCGTGGTGAACATCGCCGAGCGCGTGCATCGCATTCGCCGCCGCCGCGATTACCAGCGCAGTTCCGACGCGCCGCAGCCCGGCGGTTTGACTGCGGTCTTGCGCGATCTGCGCGATGCCGGCGTGAGCCGCGACGAATTCTTCGCGTTACTGCCGCAGTTGCGGATCGAGCCGGTGTTCACCGCGCACCCGACCGAAGCGGTGCGACGCGCGCTGCTGCTGAAAGAGCACACCATCGTCGAACGTCTGGTCGCGGACATCGACCGCCAACGCACGCCGGCCGAACGCAGCGCGGACACCGCGCGCATCCGTCAAGCGCTGACGACGACATGGCAAACGGCGGAAACGCCGCCGCAGCGGCCGACCGTGGCCGACGAAGTGGAGCATCTGGGCTTCTATCTCAGCCATGTGCTGTTTCGCGCGTTGCCGGTGTTTTACGAAGCGTTCGCGCAGGCCGTGGTCGAGGTGTATCCCGATGAGGAGGCGACCGGCGATGCCGAAGCGGCGGGCGCCGACGAAGCGGCCGCGAACCTCGCCTTGCCGCCGGTGCTGCGCTTCGGCACCTGGGTCGGCGGCGATATGGACGGCAATCCGAACGTCGGTGCCGACACCATTCGCGGCGCGCTCGCCGCGCAGCGCACGCAAGTGCTCGCGAACTATCGCGCCGATCTGCATGCGCTCGGCGAAATTCTCACCCAAACCCACGACCGTATCGCCGTCGATGAGGCGATCGAAGCGCGCATCGCCGATTACGCCGCGCGCATGCCGCAGGCCGCCGCCACGCTCAACCCGCGCTTGTCAGACATGCCGTATCGGCGTTTGCTCGATCTGATGCGTGCGCGTCTGCTCGCGACCGATACCGCCAACGAAAACTCGATCGCGCACGACATCGCCTACCCCGACGCCGACGCCTTCATCGCCGATCTGCACGCGATCGATACCAGCCTCGCGCGGCATCGCGGCGATCACGCCGGCCGTTTCGCGCTGCAGCGCGTGCTGTGGCGCGCCAAGACCTTCGGGTTTCATCTCGCCACGTTGGATTTACGCCAAGACTCGGCCACGCACGACGAAGCGATCGCCGCGCTCTGCGACGATGCCGGTTGGACCGCGCACAGCGTCGAGACGCGCATCGCGCGCTTGCACGCGATCATCGCGTGCGAAACGGCGACACGCACCGACGCGCCGCAAGCGCAGGGCACGCTGGCGGTGCTGCGCACAGTGCATACGCTGCGCAAACATTTCGGCGAACGCGCATTCGGCCCCTACATCATCAGCATGAGCCGTAGCGCCGCCGATGCGCTGGCGGTGCTGGCGCTGGCGCGCGTCGCCGGTTGCGTCGAGCGCGATACGAGCGCCGACGACGATGCGACGGACGCCGCCGCGACAGACACCGTGCCGCTCGATATCGCGCCGCTGTTCGAGACTATCGACGACCTGCGCGCGGCGCCGGCCATCATGCGCGCGCTGTTCGCGGACACGATCTATCGCCGCCATCTGCGCGCGCGCGGCGATCGGCAAGTGGTGATGCTGGGCTATTCCGACAGCGCCAAGGACGGCGGCATTCTCGCCTCGCGCTGGTCGCTGCAGCGCACCCAAGTGGAATTGCACGAACTGTCGCAACGCTGCGGCGTCAAGATCGAATTCTTCCACGGCCGCGGCGGTTCGGTCAGCCGCGGCGGCGGCAAAACCGAGCGCGCCATCATCGCCGCGCCGCGCGGCACGGTCGACGGCGTGCTGCGCGTGACCGAACAAGGCGAAGTCATCCATCGCAAATACGGCATCCGCGCGCTGGCGCTGCGCAATCTCGAACAAACCACCGGCGCGGTGCTGCGCGCGACCCTGCGCCCGCGCCCGCAAGAGCCGCGCGAGACGCAGTGGCGCGAAATCGCGAACGATCTGGCCCAGGTTTCGCGCGCGCACTACCGCACGCTGGTGCACGAACGCGCCGATTTTCCTGCGTATTTCCGCGCGGCGACGCCGATCGATGTGATCGAACGTCTACGCCTGGGCTCGCGTCCGTCGAAACGCCGCGAGGGCGGTATCGAAGCGCTGCGTGCGATTCCGTGGGTGTTCGCCTGGTCGCAAAATCGCTCCGGTTTGACCGGGTGGTACGGCGTCGGTACCGCGTTGGCGCACGGCATCGCGATCTACGGCCGCGAGACGATGGCCGAAATGGCGCGCGACTGGCCATTCTTCGCCGCGATGCTGGACGACATCGAAATGCTGATGGCGAAATCCGACATCGCCATCTTCGAACGCTACTCGCGCCTCGCCGGCGACGCGCTGCATACCGCGTATTTCGACGGCATTTCCGAAGAATTTGCGCGCACCGCCGACACCTTGCTGTCGCTGCGCGATCGCGACGCCTTGCTCGAACACGATTACCGCTTGCGCTTATCCATCCGGCTGCGTAATCCCTACGTCGATCCGATCAGCCTGCTGCAAGTGGAACTGCTGCGCCGCTGGCGCGAAACCGATCGCGAAGACGAAGCCGCCTTCGCCGCCTTGGTCAGCACCGTCAACGGCATCGCAGCGGGGATTCAGAACACGGGCTGACCGCTTGTGCGAAATATTTGGAACCCCTCTCAAAATCGAAACGCCAACGATTTTCAGCCGTCATCCCGGCGAAAGCCGGGATCCAGCTTGAGAAAACAGGACGAAAAGCTGGGTTCCGGCTTTCGCCGGAATGACGATGTCAAGCTGATCCGCTTCTTCACCGATTTTTAGATAGGCCCTAGAGAGGCGATCTTCTCCCCTCGCACGAGCGTCGAGACGATTGGCAGGTAAAGCAATCGAAGCGCGCACGACTTTTATTTCAACGCGCATCAACTGCGCGTCAGCAACATCGTCAACACCGCGATGCCCAGCAGCGTACCCAGGGCACCGGACACGATCCCGATCCACGCGCGCGCCGCGCTGGCCTTCGCGCCGTAGACCGATTCCTGTCCTTTCCATTTCTTCAGGCCCCACCAACCGAGGGCAATGGCGATCGGCCCGAGCACCACGCCCAGGCCGCACAAGAGCAACGAGAAAATCCCCAGCCAACATGAAATCGCGGCGAGCGGGTTGGTGGGCAGCACGGCATCCAATGCGGTCGCTTCGGGGCGCTTTTGCTCGGGCATCGCGATGTGTCCTCTCGTGGCGTCGTGGTTCGTCGTCGTGGGCTTCGCACGCGGTTGGCAGCATACTCGCGCGGCTGCCCGCTGCGATACACGCATCGCAACGCACCTCCATCTTTCGCTTCCGAAATCGATCCGCAGCGATACCGCGACGCTCTCTGCCGCGCGACAATGCCGCGATCAACGGAGCTTTTCCTTGCATACGCACAACAATCGCGACGAATGACCGCATCGGCATATCGTCGCATCGCCAAGGATGACTTCGATGCTTCCGCAAAGGTTTGCATCGTGCGCGTCGCTCGCGTTCAGCGAAGGCGAGCCACACTGCCGCATTGCGATCCGAATGCATCCATCACGCCATCCATGTTGATCGGATAGGAGCCACGATGAAAACAAAGCATGTCTACCTGATGCGCGATCTGAAAACTGCCGAGAACGCGGTTTCGATACTCCGCGCCGACGGCGTACCCGAAAATGATATCGCCCTGGTCGCGCGCGCCGATATCGAGATGGCGCAAGTATCCGACGACTATCGCAATGCGAGTACCGATTTCATGCCCGCCGCGATGCGCGGCGCGCTCGGCGGTGGCGTCGCGGGCACGGTTGCCGGACTGATCGGTGTCGCGATACCGGCCATCGGTATCACCGTCGCCGGTGTGGCGGCCATCGCCGTAGCCGCCGCAGCCACCGGCGCCTGGGCCTCGGCGTTGATGGGATCCGCTCTGCCCGATCCGATCCGGCGCATGTTCGAGGAGGAAATCGCGAACGGTCGAATTCTGCTCGTGATCGACGCCGACGACGAAAACTATTCCCTTATCCAACAGCGTTTGATCGCTGCGGGCGGAGAACCGATGGCCTTCACCGAACCCACGGCGCTGGGCTGAGTGCGGATTGCGCGACGCGGGTAACCGGCGTCGGAATAGCGAAATCCGATATCGTTTTTCGAGCGCCGTTCGCGCCTCGCGAGCGGCATGCCTGGGCACGTTCGCCGCCACGTTTACACGTTCGTATCGCCGTGACAGACTCAGCCGATGCGAACGCTGATCGCCGTTGTTCTGCTATCGGTTCCGATGTCCGCGGCTTTCGCCGTTGAGGACACGGTGCGCATCGCGTTCGTCGGCGACATCATGGTCGCCGAAACGCCGGGCGAACGGATCGAACGCGGCGAAGATCCGTTCGCACCGCTCGCGCCCTGGCTGCGCGCGCAGGACGTGCGCGTGGGCAATCTCGAATGCGTCGTCGCCACCGGCGGTACCGCCGAAGCCAAGCCGTACACGTTCCGCGCGCATCCGCGCACGCTGCCGGTGCTTGCGCGCTATTTCGACGGCTTTTCGCTCGCCAACAACCACTCCGGCGATTTCGGCGAAGCCGCGTTCGCCGAACAACTGGCCTTGATGCGCGCGGCGGGATTGCCGTATTTCGGCGGCGGCGACGATTTGGAAGCCGCGCATCGGCCGTGGCTGATCGAGCGCAACGGCTTGCGCATCGCGCTGTTGGGCTACGTCGAGTTCAAACCGCGCTCGTTCGAAGCGGGCGTGAGTCGTCCGGGCGTTGCTTGGGGCAGCGAAGACGAGCAGGTGATCGAGGACATCGTCGCCGCGCGCGAACGCTACGATGCCGATCTCGTCATCCCCTTCATGCATTGGGGCTGGGAAGAGGAAGGCGAACCCAGCGAACGGCAAAAACGCTTCGCCCGCGAAATGTTGGATGCCGGCGCCGATATGGTGGTCGGTGCGCATCCGCACGTCACCCAAGGCGCCGAGATCTATAAAGGCAAACCGATCGTCTACAGCCTCGGCAATTTTTTGTTCAACGGCTTCGAGACCGAGGCTACCCGCACCGGCTGGACGCTCGAAGCCACGCTCGACCGCAACGGCGTCGCATCGTGGCGCACGCGCGTGGTGCGTTTGGATGCAGACGGCACGCCCCATCCTGATGTCGACGCCGAAAGCCCCTGCGGCGAGCGCGGCGATGCGCAGGCGAAGGTGTGCCATGGCCGTTAAGCGCGGATGGCTAACGATCGCGGCATCGGTGACGGCACTGGCCTGCGCACCGCACGCGCTAGCCGACGACGTGCGCTGCCATATCGTCTACGGCGGCGAAGCCTTCACCGTCGACGCCGCGCCGACCGATCGCCCGTACAGCGTACCCGCGCAAAAAATCGGCCGTTATTTCGAATTCAAGGCCGTGTACGTCAACGCACCGCCGCGGGCCGCTGCGATCAATCTGTACGTGTACGCCATCGCCAGCGGCGAGCCGGTACCGATCCATCAGGCGAAACATCGCCCGCCCTTCATCGCACCCGGCGCCCGCTACGGCTTCACCGGCCTGAACTTTGTCTACGAACCGAGCAAAGGCAGCGAACTGCAATATTGGTGCGAACAGCGGCCATAGGACGCATAAGCGCAGCGTCATGCGCCTTCGTTTGATGCGTCCTTCGATATCTTGTTTTGCGACCGATTGATGGCGCATGAAGCCTTCGGCTTATGCGCCCTACTCGAACACGCAAGCGGTGGGATCGACAACGAACCTCGCGTCGTTCGCTTCGCACCATGCCGCGAGTTCGTCATGAAGCTCCGGCCACAACGCCTTGGCCCAGACCGGCGCTTTCTCCTGCCATACCGCCTCGGTCGGCAAATACGCCGACAACACGCCCATCGGAAGCTCGAGCACGAACGTCCCGCCCGGCCCGGTGCAGACCAATTCTTCTTTCCAGCGGGGTTTGAATTCGAACATGGCGCTCAGCCTCACGTTTTTCGGCCAGTCCCTGTGCGCGGCACGCAGACGATAAATGCTTCGACGACAGCGGTGTGTATCGCACTCGATTGCGCAATGCGGTGCGAAGCCATTTTTCCGCGAAAAATCATCGAATCCTCTCTTCCCCGTAACGCTGAGGTCGCGAGAGGGCGCCGAAGTTCAGCACACCCAAACGCCACCGGGAAGTACGAACATCGACAACACCGCAGGCGCATCGAGCAGGCAGGACACGACATAACCAAGCGATGCCCACCGCAACGCGCGGCTCCAGCGCCAGTCGGGGCGTTCGTAGAACAGCCACAACACCAACAGCCACTCCGCGATGCGCAGCGGCAGCATCACGCCATAAAACGCGAACGACGGCGTCACGATGCCGATTCGTTCCGTGAGGAAAACGAGGCCGATGCCGGCGCCCAGCCCGATCAGCGTGCGCGTCGCACCGACGACCCATGGCGATGCGGTCGACTGCGGGTATTTCTTGCGCAGGTAATAGGCCATCGCCGTGTAGCCGGCCAGCTTGACCGCCACGAAATACGCCAAACCCGCTGGTCCCGCTCCCATCGGCATATCGTCAGTCCTCTCTCGCATCGAATGACACTGTCTGCGATGGCGCGTCGACCGCAAAGTTCCGCTCAACATCGCGCGCCTCGAAGAGTATACTCCCCCCCACTATGCCCCACACCCCCGCCGAGAAGAAAAAAGCGCTGACCCGGTTGCGCCGCATTCGCGGGCAGACCGATGCGCTGGAGCGGGCGCTGGAGGCCGGCGCCGATTGCGGCGCGGTGCTGCAGCAGCTCGCGGCGATTCGCGGGGCGGTGAACGGGTTGATGGCCGGGGTATTGGAAAGCCATCTGCACGAGGAATTCGGCGATGCGGCGGGCGATGCGGCGAAGACCGCCAGCGTCGAACAGGCGATCGCCCTGGTTCGCTCCTATCTGAAATAACCGCTCTCATCATCTTCGAGGACTATCTATGAAATCGCGCGCCGCCGTCGCCTTCGGACCGGGTCAACCGCTGCAGATCGTCGAGATCGACGTCGAACCGCCGCGCAAGGGCGAGGTGTTGGTCAAAATCACGCATACCGGCGTGTGCCATACCGACGCCTTCACGCTGAGCGGCGACGATCCGGAAGGGTTGTTCCCCTGCGTGCTGGGCCACGAGGGCGCAGGCGTGGTGGTGGAAGTGGGCGAAGGCGTGACCAGCGTGAAGCCGGGCGATCACGTGATTCCGCTGTACACCGCCGAATGCGGCGAATGCCTGTTCTGCAAATCAGGCAAGACGAATCTATGCGTGTCGGTGCGCGCGACGCAGGGCAAGGGCGTGATGCCCGACGGCACGTCGCGCTTCTCGTACGAGGGCCAGCCGATCTATCACTACATGGGCTGCAGCACCTTCAGCGAATACACGGTCGTCGCCGAAGTATCGCTGGCGAAGATCAATCCCGAGGCGAATCACGAGCATGTGTGTTTGCTGGGCTGCGGCGTCACCACCGGCATCGGCGCCGTGCACAACACCGCGAAGGTGCAGGCGGGCGATAGCGTGGCGGTGTTCGGTTTGGGCGGGATTGGTCTTGCGGTGATTCAGGGCGCGCGCCAAGCGAAAGCCGGGCGCATCATCGCGATCGACACCAATCCGGGCAAGTTCGAATTGGCGACGCAAATGGGTGCCACCGATTGCGTGAATCCGAAGGATCACGAGAAACCCATTCAGCAAGTGATCGTGGAAATGACCGGCTGGGGCGTGGACCACAGCTTTGAGTGCATCGGCAACGTCAATGTGATGCGCGCGGCTTTGGAATGCGCGCATCGCGGTTGGGGGCAATCGGTCATCATCGGCGTGGCTGGCGCGGGGCAGGAAATCAGCACGCGTCCGTTCCAGTTGGTCACCGGTCGCAAGTGGATGGGCATCGCATTCGGCGGCGTGAAAGGCCGCAGCCAGTTGCCGGGCATGGTGGAAGACGCGATGAAAGGCGAGATCGAACTCGCGCCGTTCGTCACTCACACCATGGGCTTGGACGCGATCAACGAGGCCTTCGATTTGATGCATGAGGGCAAGTCGATCCGTAGCGTCGTGCGTTTCGAACATGCCGACAACGTGACGGCATGAGCACGTTCCATCACCGTTATTTCGGCGATCTCAACGCCCTTGCGGAAGACACGGATGTCGTCTGGGAGAAAACTTTCGCGCTGAACGGCGCGACCTTCGACGTTTCGTTATGGCTGGGCAAGAACGAACGCCTCGACGATTCGATGCTGGATGCCTTCGCGACGTTGCTGGAAGATCTGGGCGCTTTGGATGCGGGCGCGCGCGCTCGTCTGACGGCCTATCTCGAAGAGGATCGGGCCTTCATCGACTATCACGTCGAAGAACTCGAAGAGTCCGACATTCTCGACCGACTGATCGACGAAGCAGGCGGCCGGGCGATCGAAACCGCAGCGTTCGTCGCAGCGATGCGATTGAACGGCATCGGCCTGTGGGTCGGTATGGCGTCCTCGCACGTCGTTATGGACTACGTCATCGACCCTGAAAACAGCGATCAAATCCTGGCGGTGAAAGCCGCGCGAGACGGTAGCGTCGTGGCTATCGACTGGGAAAGCTGACGGCGCCCCTCGCGAAGAATTCTCTTTCGTACATCGCGCGTCGAGAACGGATACGACCCGGTCGTTCACATCATCCGCCAGGCTTAACGAGGAAATCCACCCATGGAACGCATCGAACACCGCGCCTGCTTCGGCGGCTGGCAAGACGTTTACCGGCACCGCTCTTCGGTGCTGAATTGCGAGATGAATCTCGCGGTATATCTGCCGCCGCAGGCCTTGGAGCGCGCGTGCCCGGTGCTGTATTGGCTGTCGGGTTTGACCTGCACCGAGCAGAACGTCATCACCAAGGCCGGCGCGCAGCGCTACGCGGCCGAACACGGCATCATCTTCGTCGCGCCGGATACCAGTCCGCGCGGCGACGATGTGGCCGATGCCGAGGGCTACGATCTGGGCAAGGGCGCGGGTTTCTATGTGAACGCGACGCAAGCGCCGTGGTCCTCGCATTACCGCATGCACGATTACGTGACGCAGGAACTGCCGACGCTGATCGAAGCGAATTTTCCGGCGACGACGGCGCGCGCGATCAGCGGCCATTCGATGGGCGGGCACGGCGCGCTGGTGCTGGCTTTGCGCAATCCGGGGCGTTATCGCAGCGTGTCCGCGTTTTCGCCGATCGTCGCGCCGAGCGATGTGCCGTGGGGACAGAAAGCGCTTGCTGCGTATCTGGGCGACGACCGCGACGCGTGGCGCGGCTGGGACGCGTGCGCGCTGATCGTGGAAGCGCACGAACGCTTACCGCTGCTGGTCGATCAGGGCGAGGCCGACGAATTTCTCGCGACGCAATTGCAGCCGGAGCGTTTGCGCGCAGCCTGCGACGCGGCCGGGCATCCGCTGGAACTGCGCCTGCATCCCGGTTACGACCACAGCTACTACTTCATCGCCAGCTTCATCGGCGAGCACATCGCGTATCACGCTGCGGCATTGAAGGGCTGAGCAACGGCAATCCCTTCTTTTGCTGTCATCCCGAGCGCAGCGAGGGACCTGCTTTCCCTGTTCGCGAATGTCCAACAACAGGTCCCTCGCTGCGCTCGGGATGACAAGCGTTGGTGTTCATCGCCGGATTCGGCGAATTACCACGGTGGAGCAGCCGTTAGAGCCTGTTCAAAATCGTCGCGAGCGATGGGGATTTCGCGCCGCCCGCAACGCGGAAAGCGCAGTGTACGTGCAGGTACATGAGCATTTCGAGCAGCGGACGGCGCGAAAGCACCGAGCGCAGCAGATTTTGAACAGGCTCTTAGAC
>JADZBF010000428.1 GCA_020852215.1 Lysobacter sp.
ACTTGTAGGTCCAGCGGCCGTAGTAGGTCATGCGGTTGCCGTCGAACAGGTCCGGATCCTTGGTGTGGAAACCCGGGTCGTTGACGAACATCACCACGGTTTTGTCTTTCACATCCAAGCCGGCGTAATCGTTCCATTGCCGTTCCGGCGCGTCCACGCCGTAGCCGACGAAGATCATTTCGCTGTTCGCGATCTTCACTTCCGGTTGCCCGGTGCGGGTGCCGATCACCATGTCGTCGCCGAATTTCAGCGTATGCGGTTTGCCGGCGACATCGAGCGTCATCGTCGTCGCTTCGTCGGCCGTGGTTTCCAGCATCGGCACGGTTTGGAAATAACTGTCGCCGTTGCCGGGCTTCAAACCCATGCGCTCGAATTGCGCTTGCAGATACGCGACCGTTTTGTCCTCGCCCGGCGTGCCCGGGCCGCGGCCTTCGAAGTCGTCCGAGGCCAGGACACGCACGTGTTCGGCGAAATCGGCGGCCTCGATCGCGTCCTTGAACGCGAACGCGGGAGTGGGCGAATCGGCGGGGCCGGGTGCCGCGGTCGGCGTCGCGGTGTCGGGCTTACAGGCGCTCAGCGCGGCGACGGCGAGAAGGGAGAGCGCGAACACGCGGGGGCGTGCGCGAGGCGCGGAAAAGGCTGCGGGCATGGCGGCGTCCAATCGAGCGGAAGCGCCGAGTGTAAAGCCTGCCGCGGCGCAGGATGGCGACGCCCGAGCGACCCGCCCTGCGGGAGCCCGGTTTCGTCGCCGCCGGGAATCACTCTTTCGGCGCGGTCGCGCCGTCGTAGCGGACCGGCGTTGCGCCGGTCACTTGACCGATTTTGGCGCTGCTGTGCACGTAAAGATTCACCTCGCGCTTGAACACCAGCGCGCCTTCCACCACCGCGTCCTGGGCGATGATGATCCGCGGCTTGCGCTTGCTGCCGAAGTTCACCGGGCTCCAGTTGCCGTTCGGTTTTTCGACCGTGATCCCGCCGCGCACATGCGAACCGATGCCGACGGTGATATCGCCGTTCACGGTTTGGATATTGCCTTGCAGGTCCGTATCGACCAAACCGATCGCGCCGTTCACGGTTTCGACGTTCTTGGCTATCTCGCCGCCGCGATCGACGAATACGCTACCGTTCACGGTTTCGATACCGCCGATGCGGGCGCGTTGCCCGAGCCGGATGTCGCCGTTGACGGTTTCGAGACGGCCCGCCTGCACGTTGTCGTCCGCCTCGATGCCGCCGTTCACGGCGTCGGTGTCGCCGACCTGCGCGCCGTTTTCCAGATGCACGCCGCCGTTGACGGTGGAGATTTCATCGGCCTTGGCGCCGGCTTCGACCCGAACGCTGCCGTTGACCGTGCTCAGATCGCCGTAGCTTTCGCCGGCATGGGCGGTGATGCTGCCCAGCACCTTGTCGATATCTTGCTCGCCGGCATGGGCGACGGGGAAAGCGAACACGGCCGCGACGGCGAGCGCGCAGGCGAACGAAAGACGAGTTTGGGACATGGTGGACCTCATAGCGTCGGAAGGGGGTTCCCGTACCCCGCTAGCATGGGACCGCATGGGTACAATCGCATCTATCCGAAGTCACGTAGCCGAACGTCATGCCCTCGAAGCCCGCCAAACCCGTGGTGCTGTTGATTCTGGACGGTTGGGGCCACCGCGAGGATCCGACGGACAACGCCTTGGCGCTCGCGAATATCCCGAATTGGCGGCGATTGTGGGCCGAACGCCCGCATACCCTGATCCACACCGAAGGCCGCCATGTCGGTTTGCCGGACGGGCAAATGGGCAATTCCGAGGTCGGCCACATGAACCTCGGCGCCGGGCGCATCGTGTACCAAGACCTCACGCGGATCGATGCGGCGATCGAAGACGGCAGTTTTTTCGCCAATGCCGAACTGCGCGCCGTCTGCGCTGCGGCCAAAGCCGGCGGCGGCACGCTGCACCTCATGGGGCTGATGTCGCCGGGCGGCGTGCATAGCCACGAAAGCCATATCTTCGCGATGTTGGACTTGGCCGCGCGCGAGGGCGTGCCGCGGGTCGCGGTGCATGCCTTTCTCGACGGCCGCGATATGCCGCCCCGTTCGGCCGAGCCGAGCCTGCGCGCGTTGCAAGCCCGATGCGATGCCGTGGGCAACGCGCGGATCGCCACCGTCGGCGGCCGTTATTTCGCGATGGATCGCGACAAGCGCTGGGACCGCCTGCGCAAGGCGTGGGACGCGATCGTCGATGCGCAGGCCGAACGGCACGCGCCGGATGCGCTGACGGCGCTAAACGATGCCTATGCGCGCGGCGAGAACGACGAATTCGTCGCCCCGACCGTGCTCGACGGCGCCGCGCCCGTGCGCGATGGCGATGCGTTCGTGTTCATGAATTTCCGCGCCGATCGCGCGCGGCAGATCACCGCGGCCTTCGTCGCCCCGGATTTCGATGGCTTCGACGCGCAGGAGCCGCCCGCGCGTCGCCCGGCCTTGTCGCGCTTCGTCTGCCTGACCGAATACGACGCGAAGCTGCCGGCGCCGGTCGCCTTCGGCACCGACGACCTGCGCAACACCTTCGGCGACTGGTTGGCCGCGCACGGCAAGACCCAACTGCGCATCGCCGAAACCGAGAAATACGCGCATGTCACCTTCTTCTTCAGCGGTGGGCGCGAAGACCCGTACGCGGGCGAGGAACGCATTCTGGTGCCCAGTCCGCGGGTCGCGACCTACGATCTGCAGCCGGAAATGAGCTGCCCGGAAGTCACCGAGAAACTGACCGCGGCCATTCGCTCCGGCCGTTTCGACGCGGTGATCTGCAATTTGGCGAATCCCGACATGGTCGGGCACACCGGCGATTTGCAGGCGGCGATCGAAGCCGCCCAAGCGGTGGACGTGGCGATCGGCGCGGTGGACGCCGCGGTGCGCGAGGTCGGCGGTGCGCTGCTGATCACCGCCGATCACGGCAATCTGGAAATGATGCGCGACCCCGAGACCGGGCAGCCGCACACCTCGCACACGGTCGGGCCGGTGCCCTTCATTTACGTCGGTCACGATGCCGAGGCCGAGCATGCGCAATTGCGTAGCGGCGGCGCGTTGCGCGACGTGGCGCCGACGATGCTGGCGTTGCTCGGCTTGCCGCAGCCGCAGGAAATGACTGGCCGCAGTTTGCTGGTGGACGGCGGATGAGATGTCCGCGCATGCCGTCTAAATACGCGCGTTCAGTGCGCGCGCTCGTTCTTGCGATGTTCGTCGTGATGACGGTCGCGGCGTTGGTCTCCGGTGGGGTCGCCGCGCAAACCAGCGGTGCGACCAACAGTCGCGAAGCGCAGCGGCGCCTGGAAAAAATCCGACGCGAATTGAAAGACGTCGCCGCCGAACGTCGCGCCTTGGAAGGCCGACGCGGCGAGGCGAGCCGCGCGCTGCGCCGCATGGACGAACGACTCGCCGATTCCAGTCGCGCGTTGAACGCGGCCGAAAGCGAATTGGCGCGTGAACAGCACGCGTTGCAGGAACTCGATGCGCGTCGCGCCGTCTTGCGCGGGCAGGAAGTCGAACATCGACGCGCGCTGGCGGGTTTGTTGCGCGCGGCCTACGCCCAAGGCGAACGCGCGCCGCTCGAATTGGCGCTGGCGCAGGACCGCATCGCCGACGCGGATCGGCAATTGACCTACTACGGCTATCTGCAGCGGCACCGGGTGCAGCGGACGCGTGCGCTCACCGCGGAATTGGCGGAGTTGGAGCGGGTGGAGCGTCAGATCGTCGATAAGCGCCTTGCGCTGGACGCCGCCCGCGCCGAACGCGCGCGCCAGCAGGCGGCGTTGACGCGCGATCGCGCTGCGCACGCCGCCGAACTCGATGCCTTGGAGCGCCGCTTCGGCGACCGTCGCGCCCGCGAACGCGCGCTCGGCAGCGATGCCAAAGCCTTGCAGACCCTGGTCGAGCGGCTGCGCGTCGCCGCCGCGCGCGCAGCGGCCGAGCGCGTCGCGGCAGAGCGCGCGGCACGCGCTGCGGCTCGCAAAACCGCAAGCGTACGCACCGCCCCGCGGCCCGCGCAGGGCAAACGCGGCGGCGAGCCCGTCGCGACCCCGCCGCGACAGACGGCGACGGCCGCTCCCGTGCGCGTCGGCGGTTATGGTTGGCCGGCGTCGGGGAGTTTGCTCGCCGGGTTCGGCGGACGTATGCCCGACGGTCGCACCAGCAGCGGTCTGTTGATCGCGGCCGGTTTGGGCTCGCCGGTGCGCGCGGTCGCCGACGGCACCGTCGTTTTCTCCGAATGGATGACCGGCTACGGCCTGATTCTCATCGTCGATCACGGCAACGGCACGCTCAGCTTGTACGCGCACAACGAATCGCTGCTGAAGAACGCGGGCGATCGCGTGTCGCGC
>JADZBF010000429.1 GCA_020852215.1 Lysobacter sp.
GCCGGAGAGAGCATCGCTCTCTCCGGCACGCGGACGTTCATCGCTTGATCGCCCGGTTACGGAATGTTGCCGCTGGCGCAGGTGAACGTTCCGGTCCGCGAGGACATGCCGTACATGTTCGCCACATACACCGTCACGCTGGTGCGCTGTCCCTGGGAGCAACGGCCAGAGTACACATAGCCGTTGGTGCCATTGGGCCAATACACCACGGCGGGTTTCGCCGAGGTGTACGCGACGGAACAGGTGAAGAAGCCGCCGCCGTTGGAGCCGGGTTCCGGGCACGAGAACGACGTGATCGTCGGCGCCGGGCCGGTGGGCGCGTTACCGCAGGTCAAGCCGACCGCGGAGAACGCCGAGGTGACGTCGGCCACCGTATAGCCCAAGTTCGTCGCCGCCGTTTGCACGCCGCACACGCCGGTGTAGAAGTTGGTGCTGGGTGTCCAGTACAGGTCGTTCGCGCGCGCGAACACTTTGAACGCTTTCTGCGTGTTCCAGCCCGCTTTCGTCGCCAGCAGATAGAACGCCTTGTTGTACACGCCCGACGAGTAATGCACGTCCATGCCGTAGATGAACTTCGAGGCGTGGTCGATCGATTTGCCGTCCAGCAGCGGATTGCTCATGTAGCGCAGCGCGCCGGTGCCTTTGGTGATGTCGTAACCGACCTTGAAGTCGTTGCTGCCGCGCATGTAGTACTCGGCGGCTTCGCCGGCGATATCCGAATACGCTTCGTTGATGCCGCCCGACTGATTGGCGTAGGTCAAGTTGGAATTCTGCGCGGTGAACCCGTGCGAGACTTCGTGCGAAGTCACATCCAAACTCACCAACGGATAGAACTTCGTGGCGCCGTCGCCGAAGGTCATCGTGCTGCCGTCCCAGAACGCGTTCTCGTAGGCGGTGCCGTAATGCACCCGCATCACGAGCTGGAAGGTCAACGGCGGCCTGCCGACGTAGGCGTTGTACATGTTGTAGACCACGCCGCCGAAATAATGCGCGTCGTTCAACGGCGAATAGGCGCCGTTGATGGTCTTCACCGTATTGCGCGGGCAGGTGTACGAGTACGTGGTGGTGCCGGACGTGGCGTGATTGAGATTCACGGTTCTCACGTTGGCATTGGTCATGCTGCAGGTGGTGCCACTCTGGGTGACGTCCATCTTGCCGTACCGGGTGCCGTACTCGTACTGACCGATCTTGGTGTTGCCGCCGGGGCCGGTGCCGACCAACGCGTGTTGCAGGTTATTCCATTGCGTCAGCACGCGACCGGTATCGGCATCGACGATGACGGTCGGCCGCATCGGCGAGCCGCCGCCGAGTGTATCGGCGAAATACGACACCACGTAGGCTCTGCGCGCCGCGCCCGCCTCGTCGATATGAATCATCAGTGTCGAGGACTCGGCTTGCGTGCGCATGAAACCCAAGCGATTGCCGAGCGTCACGCTCTTGGCGATGGCGAGCGCTTGCTTGCGGTCGAGGCGGGTTTTGCCCGAGGGAATTTCGCTGGCGAGTCCGTCGACCTTACGGCCGAATAACGTGTCGATGCCGCCGCTCGCGTTTTCGGTTACCACCACGTGCTCGCCGAAAATCGGCAGGCCGCGGAAGGTCTGTACATAACGATGATTGCGCAAACCCAGATCGCTCTTGCGATCGATCAGCATCAGACGCGATTCGCCATCCAAGCTCAGCGCTTGTTCGTGGCGGGTATGCGCCATCGCGACGGCGCCCGAAGCCGCGATGGCGGCGTTGCTGCGTTCGACGCGAGCGCGATCGGATTGATGCAGATCGGTAAGAACGGCTGCGGGCGCGTTGCCCGCGGCGAAGATCGCCGCGACGGCAGCGGCGATCAGGGTGAAACATTGACGTTGACGCATGGAGTTGACTCCTCGGATACGGAAAGAGGTGGCAGCGCGATAGTGCCCACCCTTAACGCATGCGAAACGGTTCGGTTGACATCGAAGATGCCGGCCCTCGCGCCAGCGGATCGGCGAACGCGGTCGACAACGACCGCGCGCCCGATGCGCTGCTCGCGCGTTCTCGCGGAACATCGGATGACGACGCTTGCGACCGCGAAGATCGCGATCGCAAGCGGCTTACGTAATCGCCAAGCTCGATGACACGCGCTCGATCAGGGAATCGGACCGGTCGGGCACGTGAATGTCGCGCTGCGCGTCGCGGTGCCGTAGGCGTTGCTCACGTTGACGCTGACGGTGGGTCGCGAACCGGCGCTGCAAGTGCCGATGTAGACATTTCCGGCCGACCCGCCCGGCCAGCGCACCGTCGCCGGTGTCGCGGAGTTGTATGCGATCTGGCACCAAAAGGTGCCGCCTCCGCTGTTGCCGTAATCCGGGCAGACGAAACTGGTCACGGTCGGCGCCGTCCCGGGCATTTCGGGAATGAACAACAAGCGATTCGGCGAACCCGCACCCGCATTGATCACGACATTCTGCGTAGCGGCACCGGCCATCACGCTGCTCATTTGCGCGGGCGTCGTCGCCGGATAGATGTTGATGTAACGTGCGATCGCGCCGGCGACATGCGGCGCTGCCATCGAAGTGCCGTCGAGCGTGGCCGACGCAGACGTGCCGGTGTACCACGCGGAGGGAATACCCACGCCCGGCGCGAACACGTCCAGACACGGGCCGTAGGCAGACGTGAACGCTTTCGTATCGTTGGAGGCGGTGGAACCGACCGTGATCGCGCCGGGCACGCGACCGGGCGAGAACTGACACGAGTTGACGTTCTGATTGCCCGCCGCCACCACCAGCGATACGCCCGAATTGATCAGGTTGGTCGCCGCGGTGTCGAGCGTCGGTTCGATCTGCGTGGCGTTGTAGCTCAGATTCGCGACCGCGGGCCCGATACGATTGGCGGCGACCCAGTTCATGCCCGCGACCATGTTCGAGAACGAGGCGAGTCCGCCGCAACCGGCGATGCGCACCGGATGCACGATCGCATTTTTGGCCACGCCCCATGTGGTGCCGGCCGCGATACCCGCCACATGCGTACCGTGGCCGTTGCAATCGCTGGTGCCCAGCCCATCGCTGATGAAGCTGACGCCATTCCCCATGCGGCCCGTGAACTGGGTGTGGCCGGTCAACACGCCGGTATCGATGACGTACACGTGCGGCCGGGTCACGACGTTTTCGTAGGTGTAGCTGCCGTTGAGCGGCAACGCGTTTTGATCGATGCGATCCAAGCCCCAGGGCGCGCTGGTCTGGGTCGCGCTGGGCGAAACCCAACCGTCTTCCTGCACGTAAGCGACGCGCGGATCGGCGAGCAGACGCGCGAGCGCGGCATCGTCGGCTTGCACCGCGAAACCGCGGAGCACGCGGTCGAAACTCTGGGTGAGCTTGACGCGATGCGTCGCGGCGATCGCGCTCGCGACCGAACCGACGCGCGCGATGCGCGAGGATTCGTTCGCGAGGCTGGCGGAGCCGTCCTTGAGAACGACGATGTAGTGGCCTTCGATCGGCCGAGCGGCGGTGCGCAGTTCCGCGGCGAACGCCGGCGGAAGAGCGACGGAAAGCAGAGCGGCGCCGATCGCCGATGCGAGCGAAACGTTGCGATATTTCGTTTTCATGCGATGTCGTCCTTGGAGTTGTGACAGGAAAAACCGATGCCTGCGCCGAAACGCGAAGCATGCGAGAGCGAGAGGCGATGTGTACGCGATCGGTTCGGATCAGATTAGATTGGATCGGATCAAATTGGATCGAACCGGATGAAGCCGATCGCGACGACGATGCGCGGAACGCGCCGGAGAGAACGAGAGAGAGGGGCTCTCACCGGCGCACCGCGTTCGACGAGGGATCAATCGAACCGATGCGAAATCGTTACGGAATCGGATTCGACGGGCAGAGGAAGCTGGCGGTGCGCGTGGTCTCGCCGTACATATTGGCGACCCTGACGGTCACGCTGGGGCGATGCGCGAGAAGCGCGGGATTCTCGGGAAGGGTTGCGATGCATACGTATCTCTCCTTGAGTGCGACGGCCCGGTCGCGAGACCGGTTGGAAACGGTCCGCGCCCCTTTGCGGCCGTTCGATACGACGCCGGTTGGCGAACGCCCGCTCGCTTCCGTTGCGCGTATCGAGCCGTCAGCATGCCGCGGCCGCGTCGCAACGACTGCGACATCGCGCACAAGATCGCATGGGAAGGAATGCGGGCGCGTGCACGCACGCCCGCGGGTACCGCGTCACATGCGCGGAACCGTCACTCGCTCAAACACATGCCGCGGGCGCCGTCGATGGCAACGAGACGACGGCCGTTCCAACGGTAAAGCGTGACTTCGAAAATGCCGTACGCATCGCAATGCGCGGTGAAGCTGACACCGCCCCATTGCGCCGCGCCGGTGCTGTCGACCCAATACAGAATATCGTCGGGCAAGGGCGCATAGCTGGTGCTGCATTGATACGTATCCATCGAACCAGGCGCCGGGTTGTAAGCGCAGTTGAGCGCCATCGCGGGCGCTGCGAATGCGCCCGCGGCCAGGACGACGCCGGCCGCGAGGACACGACGAGCGAGACGTTGCGAATGAGATTTCATCACGGACTCTCCTAAAGTTAAGGTCGGATGCTGCGATGCGCGCGACATCCAATCGCCCCGCCGAAAAATCCCCTTACGCGAGTGCGCCCCCGCGCGCGGATGGCGCGACGCTCGGAGAGCGCGCGCACCGCAGCACATGCAGACTAATCGCGCATCGATACGCGCCGAAGTGCGCAACGTCATCGTGACTTGCGGGAGACGAATCGAACGTCTTCGTGGATTTCGAAAAACTCGGCAAAATGCGGCGCCGAATCTATGTTTCGCTTTCGTCGTGCATGCGCGACGTTATCGCTTCGTCGTCGATAACTCGGCCAAATAATTCGGTCAAAGAATGCGGTGAAAAGAATGCGGTCAAATAGCGCCGTCGAATTGCGCGATCAAAAAACGATCAAAACCCGTAGCGAAGAAAGCCGCCGTCCACCGCGATGCATTCGCCGGTGATGTAACTCGACGCGGGCAAACACAGGAACGCGACCGCCGCCGCGACTTCTTCCGGTTCGCCGATGCGGCCCATCGGCGTGCGCAGCAGCACTTCGTCCAGATAATCGGGATCGGCGAGTTTTCCCGATGTGCGTCGCGTGCGGATGTACCACGGCGCGACCGCGTTCACGCGCACGCCGTCTTCGGCCCATTCCACCGCGAGGTTGCGCGTCATCTGATGCATCGCGGCCTTGCTCATGCCGTATGGCGCGCCGCTGCGCACGTGGGCGATACCCGACACGCTGCCGACGTTGACGATGCTCGACACCGCGTGTTTGGTCAGCAGCGGATACGCGCCGCGCGCGAGTTCGAACGCGGCGAACAGATTGATTTCGAAAATGCCGCGCCATTCGTCTTCGCTGTAATCGTTGGCGGGTTTGGTGAGATTGCCGCCGGCATTGTTGACCAGAATGTTCAGGCCATCGCCGAGGTCTTCCACCCAGTCCAACACGTCCGCGCGCTGCGCGTCGTCGGCCACGTCGGCGACGCGGGTGCGCACTTCGCCATCGGGAAATTCTTCTTCCAGCTCGCTGCGCACGCTGTCCAAACCGTCGGCATGACGCGCGACGATCAGCACGCGCGCGCCGAAGCCGAGCAGCTCGCGCGCGATCGCGCGACCGATGCCGGCGCTGCCGCCGGTGACGAGCGCAAGTTGTCCGTCGAGACGCCAACGCTGCGGATCCATGGCTCCACCCACGGGTCGGGAAAGGCGTAGGATACGCCCGCGCTTCGATCCGGGCGCGCGCTCGACGGAGATTGGCCATGACACGTCGTTTTACCGCTTCGTGCGTCCCCTTCGCGCTGCTGCTGTGCGCGGCGCTGGCCGGGTGTTCCAAGCCGAAAGTGCCCGAACAGGACGTACCGCCCGCGCCGCAATCGGACCCGGCAGCGTCGGCCGCAGCGGCCGCGCAATCGCCGACCACGCTCAACGAGGCGATTCACCAACCCATCGACGACGCCAAAGCGATCCGCAAAGCCACCGAAGACGCGGCGACGGAACAACGCC
>JADZBF010000430.1 GCA_020852215.1 Lysobacter sp.
CGGTGTTGACGAAGAAGCCGACCAATGGTTCGATCTCGGCGCGATTGCGGCCGGCCATCGGCGTGCCGATCACCACTTCGTCTTGATTGGACAGTCGGCATAGCAACGCTGCCCAACTCGCCAATAGCGTCATGTACAACGTGACGCCGTGGCGCTGCGAGATCGCACGCAAGCGTTGGGTCAAATCCGCGTCGATGGCGAGCGTCAGTTGGTCGCCTGCGAAGTCCTGTACCGCGGGTCGCGGGCGATCGGTCGGCAATTCGAGCGACGTCGGCGCACCGCCGAGCGTACGCGCCCAGTACGCGGTAAGCCGTTCCGCGTGCCCGCGATCCAGCCAATCGCGTTGCCAAGCCGCGAAATCCGCGTACTGCACCGTCAACGGCGGCAGTGGGTCGGCGCCGCCTGCGATCTCGGCGGCGTAAAGCGCCCCCAGCTCGCGCAAGATCACCCCGATCGACCAGCCATCGGAAACGATGTGATGCATCGTCAGATACAACCGATGTTCGTCGTCGCCTAGACGCAATAACTGCGCGCGCAAGGGAAGATCGACGCTGAGATCGTATTCGCGCTCGAACAGCGTCATCCAGGCCGCTTGCGCCTGCGCTTCGGCATCGTCCGCGCCGCGAAGATCGGAGAACGCGACATCGATCTTGGATTCAGACGCGATCTCCAGCATCGGTTGCCCGTCGATGGCCACGAAACGGGTCCGTAGCGATTCGTGGCGGTCGACGATGCGCTGCAACGCGCGCGCGAGCGCCGACGCGTTGAGCGCGCCGCGCAAACGGACCGCACCGCCCATGTGGTAAGCGGCGCTCGCGCCTTCGATTCGGGTGAGGAACCACAGTCGCTGCTGCGCCAACGATAGCGGCAGCGGTTGCCCGCGCGGCAGCAGCGGGATCGTCTCGGCATGGGCGGCATCGGCGCCGCCCAAGCGTTCGGCCAGATCGCACAACGTCGGCGCTTCGAACAACGTACGCAGCGGCAATTCGATCGAAAGCGCGTCGCGAATCCGCGATACCAGTTGCATCGCCAATAGCGAATGCCCGCCGAGATCGAAGAAATTGTCGAAACGACCGACGCGGTCGACCCGCAGCAATTCGGCCCACAACGCGGCAAGGCTGCGCTCGATGTCGCTTTCCGGCGCGGCGTAGGCACGGCGCGCGTAGGATTCGTCGTCGGGCTCCGGCAGCGCTTTGCGGTCGATCTTGCCGTTCGCCGTCAACGGCCATGCCTGCATCCAGACGAACGCGGCCGGCATCATGTAGTCCGGCAAGGTTTGGCCGATGTGCTGACGCAATGCCGCTGCGTCGCAGGCCTCGGCAGAGAGGTAATACGCAACCAACTGTTTCTCGCCGCGGCCGTCTTCGCGCGCCAGGACGATCGCTTCGCGCACGCCGTCGAACGCGCACAGGCGATTCTCGATCTCGCCCAATTCGATCCGGAATCCGCGAATCTTGACCTGGAAGTCGTTGCGGCCGAGGAACTCGACCGCGCCGTCTTCCATCCAGCGCCCGAGGTCTCCGGTGCGGTACATGCGCGCGCCGGTACGGCGATCGAACGGATCGTCGAGATAGCGTTCGTCGGTAAGTTCCGGTCGGTTGAGATAGCCGGGCGTGACGCCCTCGCCTCCGATCCAGATTTCGCCGGAAACGCCGATCGGCACCGGGCGCCGTTGTTCGTCGAGCAAATACAATCGCGTATTGGCGATCGGCTTGCCGATGGTGATCGTCTCTTCGTCGGCGCTGAGCCAGGTCGATGTCGAGAGAATCGTGGTCTCGGTCGGGCCGTAGCCATTGAGGTAGTGGCCGCGCCCCGCCCAGCGTTCGACCAATTCCGGCGTCGGTGCGGAGCCCGCGGTCAACAGACGGAAACCTTCCGGCACTCGCGACGGATCCATGTGCTGCAGATACGCCGGAGGCAGCGCCGCGAAGCGCACGCCGTGGTCGAGCAGATACTGTTGCAGTTGCGGCGGGCTTTGAATGGTCGCATCGTCGAGTAGATGCAGTTCCGCGCCCGACAACAGCGCGCCGAAGATTTCGCCGGCCGAGGCGTCGAAGGTATACGGCGCGAATTGGGTCATCGAGTGACCGGGGCCGATCAGCTCCGCTTCGCGGCACCAGTAGACGAAATTGACCAGATTACGATGGCTGACCACGACGCCCTTCGGCGTACCGGTGGTGCCCGAGGTGTAGATGACGTAAGCGGGCTGCGAGGATCGCATCCCGGCCAGATCGGGATCGCTGTCGGGCTGTTGGGCGAGATCGGATGCGATCTCTTCCATGATCAATACCGGCACGCTGACACGCTCCGGCAACTGCGCGCAGCGATGCGCGAGCAACAGCGCGGGCGCGGCGTCGTCGAGCATGAACGCGATGCGATCGGACGGCGCATCGGTCGCCATCGGCACATAGGCGCCGCCGGCTTTGAGTACGCCGAGCAGGGCCGCGACCATCTCGACGCCGCGCTCCAGCGCGACCGCGACCAAGTCGCCTGGGCCAATGCCGTCAGCGCGCAGACGATGCGCGATGCGATTGGCGCGCGCGTTCAACTCGCCGTAAGCGATGCGTTCGCCGCCGAAGACGAGCGCGAGCGCCTGCGGATCGCGCGCGACTTGCTCGGAGAACAACGCGTGCGCGCAGCGTTCGAGGGGGAAATCGCGCACGGTGTCGTTCCAATCGTCGACGATGCGCGCGTACTCGGGCGCGGGCATCACCTCGATTGCCGAGATCGCCGATATCGCCGAGACCGCGCTATTCGAACGTTCGTCGAGCGCACTCAGGATGCCGGACAGCGCGGTTTGCAGATAACCCCAGACGCGCGAGGCGCCGACGACGGGCAGCACTTGCACCGCGATTTCGAAATTCTCGCCTTGGTCGTCGATCGCGATCGCGAGCGGATAGTTGGTGCGTTCCGCACCAGCCGTCGGTTCCAGATGGAAATCGCTGCGGAACGATGCGGACGCGGAGCTGTAGGTGTAGTTGATGAGCGACGTGAACAACGGCATCGACGACGGCACGGCGCTGCAGCGCTGGGCATCGACCAGCGGCGCGTGTTCGTGCGGCAACAGCTCGGCGAGCGCCGCATGCGTGCGCTTGATCGCGGCGACGATGTCGGCATCGTCGATATCGATGCGAAGGGGCAAGGTATTGATGAACAAGCCGAGCGCGCGGTCGGCGTCCTCGCCGCCGCCCATGCGACCGAACAGCACGGTGCCGAACACCACGCTCGATTGGCCGGTCGCGCGGGCGAGCACCATCGCCCAAGCCAGATGCATCAGCGATG
This sequence comes from Lysobacter sp., assembly GCA_020852215.1. Taxonomy (GTDB): domain Bacteria; phylum Pseudomonadota; class Gammaproteobacteria; order Xanthomonadales; family Xanthomonadaceae; genus Lysobacter_I. Next base: position 3,283 of record JADZBF010000430.1, read on the forward strand.
CGGCGCTGACGCCCAATTCGCGCGCGCGACGCCGTAGATTCGCGGAGAGATCGCCGGGCAGCATCCGGGTGTACTCGTCGAACCGGACCACATCGTCGCTGGTCTGGGTCAGGCCGAACGGCGCGGTCGGCCGGTCGATATCGCCGAGCATGCGCGTGAAGAACGCTTGATGCGCGGCCGGGTCGGCATCGACCTTCACCTGCCAAATGTAATTGCGGAACGGCGCGGGCGGTAGCAATTCGTCGCTGCGCCCCTGCCCGATCAGAGTCGCTTCCTCCATGATCACTTCGAGGCTGGTGTGATCGAGCACAAGATGATGGAACACCAGGCACATCAGCCACTGCCCGGTCGACGGGTCGAAAGCATCGCCGAAACGAAGCAACGGCGCGCGGGTCACATCCAGACTGAAACGGCCGGGCGCGTAGCGCGCCGCGAGTTGTTCGCCGATCGGGCCGTCGGCCGGATCGAGACTCAACGCTTCGTGCGCGATCGCGGTGCGGCGCAGCACCACCTGCACGGGTGTGTTGAGGCCTTTCGAGACGAAGCACGTGCGCAGGATGTCGTGGCGGTCGATCACCTGCTGCATCGTCGCGAGGAAGTCGTCGATCCGCGCGCGGTCGGCGAAGCGCACCAGCACCGTCGCGTGATAAAGATCGCCGTGCTCGGCCAGCATGCGATGGAAGAGGATGCCCTCCTGCAACGGCGCCAGCGGGTAGATGTCCTGGATGTTGGCGGCGCCGCCCTCCACTTGCGCGACGATCGCATCGATCTGCGCCTGATTCAGCTCGACCAGCGGCAGCATCCCCGGTTCGATTCGCTGCGTACCGTCGGGAATCATGTTGGCAGGCGCCGATCGCGGCCCTTGCGCTTCGCGCAGCGCAGCGGCGAAACCGGCAAGGCTCGATGTGGTGAACAGCGCGCGGACATCGCCATGCATGTCCTGCCTGCGCATCCGTTCGATCATCGTCACCGCGATCAGCGAATGTCCACCCAGTTCGAAGAAGTTGTCGTGGCGGCCGACGCGCTCGACCTGCAGCAGTTCCTCCCAGATCGCGGCGATGGCGCGCTCCGCCCTGCCCTGCGGCGGTTCGTAGGCGCGAGTGGCGTACGCATCAGAATCCGGAGCCGGCAAGGCTTTACGATCCAACTTGCCGTTCGGCGTCAGCGGGAACGCATCCAGACGCACGAACGCGGCCGGCACCATGTAATCCGGCAGCGCCTGCGCGAGTTGCGCCCGGAGCGCAGCGTTGTCCAAGTCGGCATC